>NZ_JBITTH010000030.1:0-106363 GCF_044541755.1 Streptomyces sp. NPDC085524 | reverse complement strand
CTGACCAAGGGCCAGTACTCCCCCACCTCCGAACTCGGCAAGATCACCAAGTCCACCCCGATGGGCTCCCTCGACGCCCCCTTCAACCCGGTCTCCCTCGCCATCGGCGCCGAGGCCACTTTCGTGGCCCGCACCGTCGACTCCGACCGCAAGCACCTCACCGAGGTGCTCCGGCAGGCAGCCGACCACCAGGGCACGGCGCTCGTGGAGATCTACCAGAACTGCAACATCTTCAACGACGGCGCCTTCGAGGTCCTCAAGGACAAGGAACAGGCGGCGGAGGCCGTGATCCGCCTCGAACACGGGCAGCCGATCCGCTTCGGCACCGACGGCCACAAGGGCGTCGTCCGCGACCAGGCCACCGGCGACCTGCACGTCGTCGAGGTCACCCCGCAGAACGAGGCGTCCATCCTCATCCACGACGCGCACGCGGCCGGCCCCACCACCGCCTTCGCGCTCTCCCGCCTCGCCGACCCCGACACCCTGCACCAGACCCCCATCGGCGTCTTCCGCAGCATCGAGCGGCCCGTCTACGACACCCTCATGGCCGACCAGCTCGACACGGCCGTCGACCAGAAGGGCAAGGGCGACCTGTCCTCGCTCCTGACCGGCAACGACACGTGGACCGTCGCGGGCTGACGGTCCCCCCGGTGCCACCGCCCGGGGGAGTGCCGCAAACCTGGCTCCTGACACTGGGCGGCCGGCACTTCCCCCGGGACGGTTCCTCCTACGCGAGCGTGCTCGACGCCGACGAGCTGCACCGCGCGAGCACGTACGTACGGCCCCTGGACCGCGAGCGGTTCCTCGCGGGCCGCTGGGCGCTGCGCCGGCTGCTCGGAGCCCATCTGGGCAGGCCGCCGCGCGAGATCGAACTGGTCCGGGAGGACTGCCCCGGCTGCGGCGGCCCGCACGGGCGGCCCGCCGTGCCCGGGGCTCCGCTGCACTTCTCGCTCTCCTACGCGGCCGACCGGGTCCTGCTGGCCTTCGCCCGCACCCCCGTCGGCGCCGACATCGAAGCCGTGGCGGCACCCCGGGCGGCGGCGACTGCCTGGCCTCGAGACATGGCCGACTGCCTGCACCCCGGTGAGCGGGCGGAGCTGACGGCCCTCGCCCCCGAGGACCGGCCCACCGCGTTCACCCGCTGCTGGACGCGCAAGGAGGCGTACCTGAAAGGCACCGGCGCCGGACTCGCCGACGGCGTCGACCACATCTTCCTCGGGTGCGGCCCCGGCCCTGCCCGACCCCCGGGATGGACCGTGTACGACATCGCGGTCGGCGAGGGATTCGCCGCCGCCTGCGCGGTCCGTACCGGTGCACCCGACACCACCAGGAGGAACACACCGTGAAGGACCCCAAGGCCCGGCTCGACTCGCTGCGCGCCGACATCGAGCGGCGCAACCCCGCGCAGCCCGAGTTCCACCAGGCGGTGCGCGAGGTGCTGGAGACCCTGGCCCCCGTGTTCGCCGCGCGCCCCGAGTACGCCGTTCCCGGGCTCGTCGAGCGGCTGACCGAGCCCGAGCGCCAGATCATCTTCCGGGTGCCGTGGCAGGACGACCGGGGCGAGGTCCACGTCAACCGCGGCTACCGGGTGGAGTTCAACAGCGCGCTCGGCCCGTACAAGGGGGGCCTGCGCTTCCACCCGGCCGTCGACATCGGCGTGGTGAAGTTCCTCGGCTTCGAGCAGATCTTCAAGAACGCCCTGACCGGGCTCGGGATCGGTGGCGGCAAGGGCGGCAGCGACTTCGACCCGCGCGGGCGCTCCGACGCCGAAGTGATGCGGTTCTGCCAGTCCTTCATGACGGAACTCCACCGGCACATCGGCGAGCACACGGACGTCCCGGCCGGTGACATCGGCGTCGGCGGCCGCGAGATCGGCTACCTCTTCGGGCAGTACCGGCGCATCACCAACCGCTGGGAGGCCGGCGTCCTCACCGGCAAGGGCACCGGCTGGGGCGGCTCGGCGATCCGCCCGCAGGCGACCGGATACGGCAGCGTCCTGTTCGCGGCCGAGATGCTGGAGCGCAAGGGCGCCGGGCTCGAAGGGCGCTCCGCCGTGGTCTCCGGCTCCGGCAACGTCGCGATCCACACCATCGAGAAGCTGCAGCGGATGGGCGCGCACCCGATCACCTGCTCCGATTCCGAGGGCTACGTGGTGGACGGCAAGGGCATCGACCTCGAACTGCTCAAGCAGATCAAGGAGGTGGAACGCGGCCGGGTCGGCGAGTACGCGGCCCGCCGGGGCGGCTCCGCCCGCTTCGTGCCGGGCGGCCGGGTCTGGGAGGTGGCGGCCGAGGTCGCCTTCCCCTCGGCCACGCAGAACGAACTCGGCGCCGACGACGCGCGCACGCTCATCGGCAACGGGGTCAAAGCGGTCTCCGAGGGCGCCAACATGCCCACCACCCCCGAGGCCGTGCACCTGTTCCAGGAGGCCGGCGTGGCCTTCGGCCCGGGCAAGGCGGCCAACGCCGGCGGAGTCGCGGTCAGCGCGCTGGAGATGAGCCAGAACGCCGCGCGCGACGCGTGGAGCGGCCGCCGGGTGGAGGAGGAGCTCGCGCGCATCATGCGGGACATCCACACCACCTGCTGGGAGACGGCGCACCGGTACGGCGCGCCCGGCGACTACGTGACCGGCGCGAACATCGCCGGCTTCGAGCGGGTCGCCGACGCGATGCTCGCCCAGGGAATCATCTGATCCATCAGATACAGATGTATCTGGACTGATATAAGGTCGCCCGTGTGAATGGAGTACAGCTCTTCCTGCTGGGACGCACGCTGATGAAGATCGGTGAGGAGGCCATCCCCACCGATCGTCTCGGCAAGCGGCCGATGAGCACGCGGTCGGTACTGATCGTGATGCTCGACATCTACGCGCACCCGGACACGACGGTCGGCGAGATCGCCACCCGCTCCGGTCTGCCGCAGAGCGCCGTGTCCGCCTGTGTGGCGCGGCTGCGGGAGACCGGATCGGTGGTGACGCAGACCGACCCCCGCGACCGGCGCCGGACCCTGGTCCGGCAGAACCCCGAGGTGACCGACCGGCGCGCCGAGGTCGCCGGGGCGCGCGTCGACGACGCCCTCGCCACGGCGCTCGGAACCGACGACCCGGTGGAGGTCGCCCAGGTGGTCGCCCTCCTGGAGGCCCTGGCCCGGCGCCTGTCCCCCGAGGTGCTGGCCCGGCTGGCGCCGGACCCGTCCTGACGGCCGGAGACGCAAGGAAGCCGCCCGGGTGCTCGGCACCCGGGCGGCTTCCGCGTCTTCTCGGCGGTGAGTCCCTACTCGGCGACGTACGTGTACCCGCTCCAGGCGTATACCAGGAGCTCCAGCTCCTCTTCCGTGACCGTGCCGTCCGTGGGCTCGAAGTGCTCGTACCGGTTTCCCACGAGCAGCTTCACCTTGGAGTTGGTGTCCTCGACGTAGCGGACCCGCTCCTCGGGCTTGAGTTCGAGCGTCGCAGGTCCGCCGCTGAGTACCACGTTGGGGCTCTGTGTTGTCATGGCGTCGTCTCCTCTGGGGCGCGGATACGGAGGCAGTGACGTCACTGCGCGGACAGGATCAGACGTCCGGCTAAAGCCGCTCTAAACGCCCGCCGCCGCCTTCGGCGCCCCGGCGGGAGCCGCCGTGGGAGCCGCCCCGGCCGCCGCCCCGGCCGCCGTGCCCGCGGCCGTCTCCTCGGCCCGGCCGCGGACCAGGAAGCAGGCCAGCACACCCGCCAGGACCACCGCGATCGGCAGCGCCGCCGTCACGTGCAGGGTCGCGACGAAGGCGTCCGCGTACGCCTTCCCGGTGGCCAGCTCCGCCGCGAGCCGGCCCTGGAGCAGGGCGCCCACGGCGGCCGCGCCGATGACCGAACCGATCTGCCGGACGGTGCTGTTGACCGCGGAAGCCGCCCCCGCGAGCCGCGGGTCCACGCCCCGCATCGCCTCGGCGGACATCGGCGCGACCACGCAGCCGATGCCGAGGCCGGTGACGACGGTGGCCGGGACGAAGGCGTACCAGGGGGTCGCGGGACCGGCGATCAGCACGATCGCCGCCATGCCGACCGCGTACAGGGTCAGACCCGCCATCAGCAGGTACTTGCCGCCGATCCTGTCGGAGAGCCGGCCCGCGAACGGTCCCACCGCCATCGACACCAGGGAGGACGGGGCGAGCACCAGGCCCGCCTTGATCGCGCTCAGGCCCAGGACGGACTGGAGGTACAGGTTGAAGGGGAGGACCAGCCCGATCATCGCCATCGACACGAGGGCGACCATCCCCGTCAGCACGGAGAAGTTGCGGTCCTTGAAGAGCGCGAACGGGACCAGCGGCTCGCGGTCCTGACGACCCCGCTGGTGGACGAAGAACCCGGCGGCCAGCGCCGCACCCGCGGCCAGCAGTCCCCAGATCCCGGCGCCCCAGTGGTAGTGCTCGCCCTCCTGGAGCGCGAAGGCCAGGCAGAACAGCGCGCCGGTGGCCAGCAGGACGCCGGGAACGTCGAAGGTGCGCGTCCGGCCGGTGCGTACGTCGGGCACCACCAGGAACGTCAGCACCAGCGCGGCGATCCCGATCGGCACGTTCACCAGGAAGATCCAGCGCCATCCGACGGCGGAGACCAGCACGCCGCCCAGGGTCGGACCCGACAGCGTGGCCAGGCCCGCCACCATGCCCCAGATGCCCATCGCCGTGCCGCGCCGGGCCGCCGGGAAGACCGACATGATCAGCGCCATCGTCTGCGGTGTGAGCAGCGCGGCGCCGAGGCCCTGCACCCCGCGGGCGGCGATCAGCATCACCGGGCCGGTGGCCAGCCCGCAGGCGATGCTGGCGGCGGTGAACACCGCCACGCCGGCGACGAAGAGGTTGCGGGGTCCCCACAGGTCGCCGAGCCGGCCGGCGGTGATCAGCAGCACGGCCAGGACGAGGGCGTAGCCGCTGACCACCCACAGGGTCTGGTCCAGGGTCGCCCCCAGTGCGTCGATCATCTCGGGGATCGCGATGTTCACGATCGTCAGGTCCAGCAAGGTCATGAAGAACCCCAGTGACATGGTCACCAGTACCGCCCAGGGATTCCCGGCCCACTTCCGCATGTGTCCACTCCTCTCGCGCCGTCTGCTGGGAGCAACCGTAATACATCTTTTTTGATGCATCAAGATGGATGGATATTTGAGGCGGCGATCCGCGGCGATCTGCAGCGGTCCGCGGCGACGACCCGGGGCGGTGATCTGGGGCGGGGCGCGACCCGGCTGGGGTGGCGCGCCTCCCCCCGGTTCCGGCAGCCTGTGTCCGGGGACCACCCGGAACGACAGATAGGGGAGTGCCACCGTGCTCACGGCACTTGAAGGCGCCTACGGGGACCGCGGGGACGCCGTCACCGTCGCCGGCCGCACCGCCTCGTACGAGGAACTGCTCGGCGCGGCCGGAGCGGTCGCCGCGGACGTCGCGGGGGCCCCGGCCTTCGCCGTCACGGCGACGGCCTCGCTGGAGACCGTCGCCGCGGTGGTCGGCGGGCTGTTGGCCGGGGTGCCCTGCGTGCCGCTGCCGCCCGACGCGGGGCCCGCCGAGCGGGAGCACATCCTGCGCGACTCGGGGGCCGCCGAGGTCGAGGTCGACTTCGCGCGCCGCGCGGACGCCCCGTCGGGGAAGACCGCCGCGTCCGAGGACCCCGCGCTGATCCTCTACACCTCGGGCACCACCGGCCCGCCCAAGGGCGTGGTGCTCGGCGGCGCCGCCATCGCCGCGGACCTCGACGCCCTCGCCGAGGCCTGGCAGTGGAGCGCCGAGGACACCCTGGCGCACGGACTGCCGCTGTTCCACGTGCACGGCCTCGTGCTCGGCGTGCTCGGCGCCCTGCGCACCGGCAGCCGCCTCGTGCACACCGGCCGGCCGACGCCCGAGGCCTACGCCGCGGCCGGCGGCAGCCTGTACTTCGGGGTGCCGACCGTGTGGTCCCGCATCGCCGCCGAACCGGAGGCCGCCTCCGCCCTGTCCGGGGCCCGGCTCCTCGTCTCCGGGAGCGCGGCCCTGCCCGCGCCCGTCTTCCGCGACCTCGAACGCCTCACCGGGCACCGCCCCGTCGAGCGCTACGGCATGACCGAGACCCTGATCACCCTCAGCGGCCGGGCGGGCGGCGAGGTCCGCCCCGGCACGGTCGGCACACCCCTCACCGGCATCCGCACCCGCATCGCCGCCGAACCGGGCGCCGGGATCGGGGAACTCCAGCTGACCGGCCCCACGCTGTTCTCCGGGTACCTCGGCCGCCCGGAGGCCACCGCCGCCGCGTACACCGAGGACGGCTGGTTCCGTACGGGGGACATCGCGGCCGTCGACGAGAGGGACGGCGTGCACCGGATCGTGGGCCGCGCCTCCATCGACATGATCAAGTCCGGGGGCTACCGGATCGGCGCGGGCGAGATCGAGAACGCCCTGCTCGACCACCCCAAGGTGCGCGAGGCGGCCGTCGTCGGCGTCCCCGACGCGGACCTCGGACAGCGGATCGTCGCCTACGTCGTCGCCGACGGGGTCACCGGCGCCGAGCTCACCGACTTCGTCGCCGCGCACCTGTCGGTGCACAAGCGCCCGCGCGAGGTCCGCTTCGTCACGGCGGTGCCGCGCAACGCCATGGGCAAACCGCAGAAGAAGCTGCTGCTGGAAGGGGATCCGGGGAACCGGCCCTGACGGAATGTCCGAAGCGGGGCCGGGCGCCCCGTGAGTACGTTGACCCGCATGGACCAATCGGCCGCAGGCCCCGCTGCCGGCCGCCCCGCCGCGAAGGCGGCCGACGCGGCGGTCTCACGCGGGGCCTGACGGGGCGCCGGCCGAGCCCGTCGGCCCGGCCGGTCCCGGTCGCCCGGCCGAGCCCGTCGGCCCGGCCGGTCCTTGCGGACGGACCGGTCAGGCCACGGCGCCGCTGTCCACGGCGGCCGTGTTCCCGAAGGCCTTCACGGCCTGGTAATAGGTCCAGGCGGTGGAGTCGCACGAGGTCTTCTTCAGCCCGGAGTACGCCGAACACACCCGCTTGAGGTCGGCGTACAGGGCGTCGTCGAGCCGCGACTTGTTCGCGCTGAACGTGCCCGCCTGCTTGTAGTTGCGGTAGCCGAAGTCGTGGCGGGCGCACGCCGTCTGGAACGGGAACCCGAACGGGTTGTCCGGGGAGGACGAGCAGTAGTCGGTCGACCAGTCGAACCCGTAGGCGGACCAGGCGCCCTGGTTGTTGCGGGCCGAGAGCCAGGCGTTGTAGCTCGCGGAACTCGTCTGCGTCCAGCTGCTGAGGACCTGGGGCTTGTCGGCCGGCGCGGCGGAGGCCGGGGTGGCCAGGGCGACGAGGGCGGCGGCGGAAGCGGCGATCACGGTGGCGAGTCGACGGCGCATCAAAGTCCTCCGGGGACAGGGGCGCCGGGGGTTCCCGGCGCCGGGCGGCCCCAGACTGGGAGGGCCGGATATCGCGCAGCCCCGGTGCGCCTATACGGAACCTCTTCGCACCACATACGGCCGTTGGCGGGAGCAACACCCGTGAACCTTCCGAGAAGGCTTTTCGAAGTGGATCTACTGACTGGTAACTGATCACATGAGCGGGTGCGTGGGGGATGCGCACGGCAGGCGAGTTCAGGGGGACGCAGCGATGCGAGAGGTCTTATTCGGCCTGTTGGGGCCGCTCGACGTGCAAATCGACGGGGTCTCCGTCCAGCTGGGCGGAGCCCGCCAGCGGACCCTGCTGGCCGTGCTGCTCCTGTCACCCGGCCGGATCGTCTCCGTGGACAGCCTCATCGACGCCGTCTGGCCCTCCGGGGCCCCCACCACCGCCCGCAACCAGATCGCCATCTGCGTCGCCCGCCTGCGCAAGGTGTTCAGGGCCGCCACCGCGCCCGCCGGATCCGGCGAGACCGCCCCGCTGATCACGACGTCCCACCCCGGCTACGTCCTCAACCCGCTGGAACACCGCATCGACGCCGTCGCCTTCGACGACGCGGTCCGCCGGGCCCGCGAGCTGGTCCGCAGCGGCAGGAACGACGAGGCCTGCGACGCGTACGCCGGAGCGCTCTCGCTGTGGCGCGGCCGCGCCCTGGAGGGCGTGACCGGCCCCCGCGTGGAGCAGGAGGCCGCCCGGCTGGAGGAACTGCGCCTGGACGTCCACGAGGAGTACGCGGGCCTGCGCCTCCAGCTCGGCCGCCACCGCGCCCTGATCCCCGAACTCTCCGCGCTCGTCCGGGAGAACCCGCTGCGGGAACAGGCCCGCGCCCACCTGATGCTCGCCCAGTACCGCTCCGGGCGCCGCGCCGCCGCCCTCGAGGTCTTCCGTGAGGGCCGCGCCCTGCTCGTCGGCGAACTCGGCATCGAGCCCGGCCCCGTGCTCCAGGACATGCACGACCTCGTCCTCAGCGACTCGCCCGAACCGGCCGGGCCGCCCGCCGATACCGTCCCCGCCGCCCACGTACCCGCCCAGCTGCCCGCCGCCTCCGCCTCCTTCACCGGCCGCGCCGGGGAACTGGACGCCCTGGACCGGATGCTCGACGAACGCCTGGGCCAGTCCCCCCTGACCGTCGCCGCCATCAGCGGCATCGCAGGGGTGGGCAAGACCGCCCTCGCCGTCCAGTGGGCCAACCGGATCGCCGCCCGCTTCCCCGACGGCCGGCTCTTCAGCGACCTGCGGGGCTACGACGAGACGTACGAGCCGGTGTCGCCCGCCACCACCCTCGACCGCTTCCTGCGCGACCTCGGCGTCCCCGCCGCCCGGATCCCCGCCGACCCCGGCGACCGGGCCGCCCTCTACCGCAGCGTGCTCGGCGGCAAACGCGTCCTGATCGTCCTGGACAACGTCCGCTCCTTCCGGCAGGTCCGCCCGCTCCTGCCCGGCAACGGCCGCTGCTGCGTGCTCATCACGAGCCGCGACCTGATGGACGACCTCATCGGCGACTACGCCGTGCTGCGCGTCGGGCTGAACGCGATGTCCCCCTCCGAGGCGACCGCACTGCTCGCCGAGGTCGCCGGAGCGGACCGGATCACGGTGGACCCCGGCGCCACCGAACGCCTCGGAGAGCTGTGCGACCGGCTCCCGCTCGCCCTGCGCATCGCGGGCTCCCGCCTCGCCGCCAAACCCCACTGGTCCGTACGGAGCCTGGTCACCCGGCTGGAGGACCAGCGGCGCAGACTGGACGAACTCAGCCCGGGCGAGGGCGGCGTACGCGCCGGATTCAGACTGAGCTACCGCGATCTGGCCCCGGACGCCCGCCGCCTCTACCGGCGCCTCGGTCTGCTCGGCGTGCCCGACTTCGCCGCCTGGGCCGGTGCGGCCCTCGTCGACACCGACCCGGCCCACGCCGAAGACCTCATGGAACAGCTCGTGGACACCCAGCTCCTCGAGGTCGCCCCGTCCTCCGGACCCGCCACCCGCTACCGCCTCCAGGACCTGCTGAGGCTCTTCGCCTGGGAACGCGCCCAGGAGGAGGAGAGCGAGGAGGAGCGCACGGCCGCACTCGAGCGGGCGTACGGCGGCTGGCTCCACCTCGCCGACACGGCCCGCGAGCGCACGTACGGCGGTGCTCACGCGATGGCTTACGGCCGGGTGAAGCCCTACCCGCTGCCCGACGGGCTCGTCGGAGAGCTGCTCGCCGACCCCATCGCCTGGTTCGAGTCCGAACGCGTCGCCCTCGGCGCCGTCATCAGCCACTGCGCGGCCACCGACCACCTCGCCGCCTACGCCTGGGGGCTGACCCTCAACAGCACCACCCTCTTCGAGGCCCACAACTACCTGGAGGACTGGCGCACCTGCGCCGACCACGCCGTGGCCTCGGCCGCCCGCACCGGCGACACCCTGGGCGAGGCCACGATGCTGCGCTCCCTGGCCACCCTGGCGATCTACCAGCGGCACTACGAGGAGGCCCAGCCGCTGCTCGGCCGCGCCCTGGCCCTCTTCGACGCGTGCGGCGAGGTCCACGGCCGCGCCGTGACCCTGCGCAACCTCGCCCTGTGCGCCCGCTTCTCCGGCGACCTGGACGGGGCGGCGCAGGACGCGCGCGAGGCCCTGGGCGGATTCCGGACGGCGGGGGACACCGCGGGGGAGTCCCACGCCCTGGGCGTGCTCGCGCAGATCGAGCTCGAACGCGGCCACGTCGCCGAAGGCATCGCCCTGTGCCGGCAGGCCATCGCCAAGAGCCGCGAGGCCGGCAGCGTCCGCGGCGAGACCCAGAACACCTACCGGCTGGCCGAGGCCCTGCTGCGGCACGGCGATCCCGCCGGGGCGGAGCGGATCTGCCTCAGGGTGCTGGCCCTGACCCGGGAGGACGGCGACCGGCTCGGCGAGGCCCACGCCCTGCGCGGGATCGGCGAGGCCCGCTGGCGCCAGGGCGCGTGCCGGAGCGCGCGGACCGTGCTCCGCCAGGCGCTGAAGGCGGCCGGGGAGGTATCCGACCGCTTCCTGCAGGCCCGCATCGAAGCCGACCTCGGCTGTGCGCTCGCGGTCTGCGGGGACCACGGCGCGGTACGCCGGCTGGAGTCGGCCCGGGCGGTGTTCGAGGAACTGCGGGCCACCGTCTGGCGGGACCGCCTGGACCGCGTACTCGCCACGGTCACCACCCCCGGCCCCCTCACCCCGCAGACCCTGGTCCGCGTACTGGAGAGCTGACCGGCCGCGCCGGGCCGCCCGGTGCGCTCGAACGTCGCGCGGGGCTGGATCTCGCCGCGGACCGGCATATCCAGCCCCGCCAGGCGTTTGAGGCGCGGGGTCCGGGGCGGAGCCCCGTGCAGCTCAGCCGCGCCCGGCAGACCACGCCCGGACACCCCCTAGGTCCACGGCACCTCGACGGTGTCCAGCACCTCCCCGAGGGCCCCGGCCACCCCGTCGGCCGCCCCGGTGACCACGGTCGGCGCCGGCCCGGTCCACGGCACCTCGTCCGCCGCCGCCTGCCCCGCCGATCCGGCCACGAGGGCCGCGGCGGCGGCCGCGGAGCAGAGGACGCCGGCGAGCACGGTGCGGGTCTTTCGCATGCGGATCTCCTAGTGCTGTGGCCACTTCGCCGCCTGACCGGCACGACACCGCCGACGCTAGGGGGCGGCGCTGTCAACCCGATGTCGCCCCTATTTCGCCATCCGGGGGGCCTGCTTCGGACGCGGAAAAACCGATCCGACATCGGCGGGACAGCGCGGTCGGCGAAGGTGGCGCACACAGCCCCAACGCCCCCGCCGTCGACAGGACACCATGGACCTTCAGCTGCTCGGCCCGGTCGAGGCCTCCCGTGAGGGCACTCGGATCGCGCTCTCGGGAACGAAGACGCACACCGTGCTGGCGGCCCTGCTGCTCGCCCGGGGCCGCGTCGTGCCCGACACCCGGCTCAGCCTGCTGCTGTGGGGCGGCCGGCCGCCCGTCACGATGAGCGCGCAGCTCCACACGTACGTCTCCCGGCTGCGCAAACTCCTCGAACCCGAGGTCACCCTGGAGCGCCGCGGACCCGGCTACGCCGTCCGGACCGGCGACAGCCGCCTCGACGTAGCGGAGTACGAGCGGTTCGACCGGCTCGGCCGCCAGGCCCTCCAGGAACACCGGTACGAGGAGGCCGGCACCCTGCTCCGCGACGCGCTGGAGCTGTGGCAGGGGCCCATGCTGGTGAACGCCACCGAGCACCTCGTGCAGGAGGAGGTCCCGCAGTGGGAGGAGGCGCGCGCGGCCACGCTGGAGAACCGGATCGAGGCCGACCTCGCCCTCGGCCACCACCAGCGGATCACCGCCGAACTCACCCGGCTGGTGGCCGACTTCCCGCTCCGCGAGCGGATGAGGGCCCAGCTGATGACGGCCCTCTACCGGTGCGGGCGCCAGGCCGACGCCCTCCACGTCTTCCACGAGGGCCGCTCCGTCCTCGCCGAGGAGCTCGGCGTGGAACCGGGCCACGGCCTGCAGGCCGCCCACGAGGCCCTGCTGGGCGCCACCCTGGACCTCGCACCGCAACCCGCCGGGCCCGGGGGCGCCCCTGCGGTCACCCGCCGTCCCGCGGACACCGCCGCCCCGGACACCGCCGCCGTTCCCGCCGGGGTGCTGCTGCCGCCCTTCATGCTGCCACCCGACACCGGGGTCGCCTTCACCGGCCGCACCCGCGAACTGGCCGCGCTGCGCCGCATGTTCGCCGGTACGGCCGGGGAACCGCGCCGCTGCCTGATCACCGGCATGGCGGGCATCGGCAAGACCGCCCTCGCCGTGCACGCCGCACACACCGCCCAGGAGGAGTTCCCCGACGGCCGGCTCCACGCCGACCTGGCCGAGCCGGACGGCGCCCCCAAGGACCCGCGGGCGGTGCTGGTCCGCTTCCTGCGCGCGCTCGGGGAGGAACCGCCCGCGCCCGCCGCGCACGACCTCGAGGAACTCGTACGGCTCTACCGCACCCGGACGGCGGGCCGCCGGCTCCTGGTCCTGCTGGACAACGCGGCCGACACCGCCGGGCTCGCCCCGCTGCTGCCTGCCGGGCCGGAGTGCGCGGTGCTCGTGACGGGGCACGTCCACCTCACCGCGGCCACCGGACCCCACACGCTCGCCCTCGGCCCGATGAACCGCGACGACTCCCTCGACCTGCTCACGAACGCCCTGGGCACGGCACTCTCCGCCACCGAACCGGGTTCCGTGGAGCGGCTCGTGGACTTCTGCGGCGGCATACCGCTCGCGCTGCGCATCGCCGGAGCCCGGCTGGCCTCCCGCCCGCACTGGTCCGCGGCCCGGCTGGCCCAGCGGCTGGCCGACGAGCCCAGCCGGCTGGCGGAACTCTCCTTCGGCGAGCTGGACATGGCCGAAGCGCTCGCCGGCTGGCTGCGGCGCACCGACGCGGAGACCAGGGCGCTGCTGGCCCGGCTCTCGGTGCTCGGTCCGCGCCCGTTCTCCGCGGCCTCCGCCGCGACGGTCCTCGGACTGCCGGTACGCAGGGCCGAGGACCTGGTGGAGGGCCTCGTCGACGGCTCGTTCCTGGAGCCGGTCCGCTCCCCTGGCGCGCCGCCCGGCGACGGCTTCCGCTTCCACCCCCTGGTACTGCTCCACTTCCAGTCACTCCCCGTCGAGCGCCCCGTCCGGTCGGGACCCGTGCCGGCGCGGCAGGCACGGGGCAGTTTCCCCCCGGGTCCTCTACCCGTCCTGTAGTGCGGCTGCCACCGCCGTACGGGGGGTGTACGGCGAGTGGAGAAGGAGCGGAGAACCCCGGGGGAACCGCGTTCCACGCTGGTCAGGGCCGCCGTGAAAACTTCACTCCCGGCGGGTGAACCCCACACTGTCCGCCACCCACCCGGGTTCACAGAATCTCTTCTGTACCGCACTCCACCGGTTCTCGACCGGGACTCCACCGCAGCACATGAAGGGACCCACCCGCACTCATGAACGACTTCGCCTGCACCGATGCCGCCCGCCTCGTCGACTCGGCCGCTGTTCCTTTCATGCACGACCTCGTCATCGAGAACCTCGACCACCCCGGTGACCAGGGCGTCGCCCTGTTCACCGTGTGCGTGGTCGCGGTTCCGGCCGCCGGGCGGCTCCCGCGATGACCTTCCCCGGGGGGCAGGAAGGCGGCATCGGGTGCGACGGCACCGAACGCATCGGATTCAAGGCCCATTTGGCGGCCACCGTGGTACCCGGTGAGGCGGCCTACCTGGTCTCCCAGCGGGAGGTACTGGCCCTGCGCGGAGCCCACGCCGAGGTGCTGGCGCCGCTGCTCGACGGCACCCGCAGCGTCGCGCAGGTGGTCCGGGACGCCGCGCCCCTGCTGAGCGCCGGCCAGACCCGGGCCGCGCTCGCCTCCCTCACCGGGGCGGGACTGGTACGGACGTGGCCCGCCCCCGCCGGGGCCGCGGGCACCGCCCCCGCCGCCTGCACCGCCCCCGCCGCCCCCGCAGAAGGAGCCCCGGCCGACTCCGAGGCGTACTGGGACCTGCTCGGCCTGGACGGCGGAGCCGCCGCCCGGGACGTGCGCCGGGCCACGGTGCGGGTGGTGGCCCTCGACTCCACCGGCCCCCTCGAGGCCGAGCGGGCCCGCGCGGCCTGCCGGGACTCGGGCATCGGCCTGGCGGAGCCGGGCGGGTACGCCGACTTCGCCCTGGTGCTCTGCGACGACTTCCTCTCCCCGGCCCTCAAGGAGACCGACAGCGTCCACCGCGCCCAGGGGACCCCCTGGATGCCGGTCCGGGCCACCGGGGCGGAGCCGTGGATCGGGCCGGTCATGCGGCCGGGCACCGGTCCGTGCTGGTCCTGCATGGCCACGCGGCTGCGCCTGCACCGGCGCTCGGAGCGCCCCCTCCAGCTCCGGCTGGGCCTCGACGGGCCGCTGCCCCGGCCGGCCTCCTCGCTCGGTGCGGGCGCTGCCGCAGCCCTCCAGCTCGCCGTACTGGAAACCGCCAAGTGGCTGGCCGGCGTACGCTCCGAGGCGCAGTCCTCGATCCGGATCCTGGACTCCCGGGAGCTGGGCATCACCTCCCACCCGGTGGCCCGGCTGCCGCAGTGCGCGGTCTGCGGCGACCCCGCCCTCGTGGCCCGCAGGGTCCGCTCGCCCTTCGTCCCGGTCTCCCGCCCCAAGGCCCCCCACTCGCCCGGAGCGGACCGCGCGCTCGGCGCGGAGCAGGTGCTGGCGGCGTACGGGCACCTCGTCGGGCCCGTGACGGGCGTGGTCAAGGCGGTCGAACGGGACCCGGGCGCCCCGGACTTCCTGCACGCCTTCCACTCCGGCCACAACCTCGCGCTGGCCCCCCGGTCGCTGGCCGGACTGCACGCCGGGCTGCGCGCGCTCAGCGGCGGCAAGGGGCTTGACGAGACGGACGCCCGGACGAGCGCCCTGTGCGAGGCCGTCGAGCGCTACAGCGGCACCCGGCAGGGCGACGAGCCGGTGGTCCGGGACAGCTACCGGGCCCTGGGGGCGGCCGCGGCCGTCCACCCGTACGCCTGCCAGCTCTACGACGAGCGCCAGCTGCGCGACCGGGACCGGTGGAACGCCGCCGGATCGGCGCTGAGTTACGTGCCGGAGCCCTTCGACGAGCGCCGTCCGACGGAGTGGACCCCGGTCTGGTCGCTCACCGGGCGGACCCACCGGCTCCTGCCCACCTCCCTGCTGTACTTCGGCGACACGCACGCCCCCGACGGACTGTGCGCCGACTCCAACGGGAACGCCGCGGGCAGCAGCCCCGAGGACGCGCTGCTCCAGGGCTTCATGGAGCTCGTCGAACGGGACGCGGTCGCCCAGTGGTGGTACAACCGGCTGCGCGTGCCGGCCATCGACCTGGACGCCGCCGGCGAGCCGTACGTCGAGCGGCTGCGGGCGGGCTACCGGAGCCTGGGGCGGGAGGTCTGGGCCCTCGACCTCACCTCCGACTTCGGGATCCCGGTGGTGGCCGCGCTGTCGCGGCGCACATCGGGTCCGGCCGAGGAGATCCTGTTCGGTTTCGGGGCGCACTTCGACCCGCGGACCGCACTGCGCCGGGCCCTCACGGAGATGGGCCAGCTGCTGCCGGCCGTGGCGGCCGCCGGCCCGGGCGGGGGCCACCGGGTCACGGACCCCGCGGCGGTCCGCTGGTGGAGCGGGGCCACCGTTGCCAATCAGCCATATCTGGTGGCAGATCCGGCCTGCGTGGCGCGAACTCCCCAGGACTGGGGGTACCGTCCGCGGGCGGACCTGCTGGAGGACGTGAACGTCGTGACGGAGCTGGTCCGGGAGCGCGGGATGGAGCTGCTGGTGCTCGATCAGACACGGCCCGACCTGCGGCTTCCCGTGGTGAAGGTGATCGTTCCGGGGATGCGCCACTTCTGGCCCCGGTTCGCCCCCGGCAGGCTCTACGACGTACCGGTCGCCCTGGGGAGGTGCCCGGAACCGACCCCGTACGAGGAGCTCAACCCGGTTGCCATGTTCGTATAACCAGCCACATTTGGCCATTACGTAACAGAGTGCCACATAGGATCGCCACCGAGGCTCAAGCAGGCGCGACAGGAGAGGCCCGCGGTCGACGATGTCACTCCCTCAGCAGTCCGACGAGCCGTACGGGCCGGAGCCCGACGAACACCGGGACCTGCCCGCTCCCCGGCTGGCCCGGGTGATCCTGACGGCGGCTCTGCTGAGCTACCTGCTGATCACCACGCTCAACATCTGGAGCGCCCACACCGGACCGCGGCTGCTCCTCACCGGGCTGGCCTGCCTCACCGCCATCTTCTGCATCCAGCTGCGGCATTCGAGCCCCGGGGCCTCGCGCCGCCCCCGGTGGCAGAACGCCGTCACCCTGGGCGCCCAGGCACTGCTCACCTACCTCCCGGTCATCCTGTTCAAGGCCGTGTGGGGGGCGATGGCGGGGTTCTTCGCGGGCTCGCTGCTGCTCCTCCTGCCCGCCAGGGCGGCCTGGGGCCTGTACGCCGCCGTGGGCCTGAGCATGCTCGCCCCGCCGCTGCTGGAGGGCCGCCCCGTGCTCGACAGCATCTACCTGTGCCAGTCCACCCTGCTGACCGGGCTGGTCGTCTTCGGACTGACCCGGCTCGCGGACCTGGTCAACGTGCTCCACGAGACCCGGGGCCGGCTCGCCCGGCTGGCCGTCACCAAGGAACGGCTGCGCTTCGCCCGCGACCTGCACGACCTGCTCGGCTACAGCCTCTCCGCGATCACGCTCAAGAGCGAGGTGGTCCGGCGCATCCTGCCCACCCACCCCGAGCGCGCGATGGAGGAGATCCGCGAGGTCCTGGAGATATCCCGGCAGTCCCTGTCGGACGTGCGGACGGTGGCCAGCCGGCTGCGCGACATGTCGCTGGCGGAGGAGGCGGAGTCGGCCGAGTCGCTGCTGATCTCGGCCGAGGTCGCCGTGCACGTACGGATCGAGCCCGGCGCGATGGGCCGGCGTACGGACACGGTCCTCGCGGCGGTGCTGCGGGAGGCCGTCACCAACCTCATCCGGCACTCCAAGGCCACCCGCTGCGAGATAGAGGCCGTCCGCTCGGGCGACCGGGTCCGGCTCTCGGTCCGCAACGACGGCGCCGACCCGGCCCACCGCGACCCGTCCCCGGACGGGGGCACGGGGCTGGAGAGCCTGGCCGCCCGGCTGGCCGAGGTGGGCGGCTCCATGTCCACCGTCCACGCCGGAGAGGGAACGTTCCTGCTGGTGGCGGAGGCGGACGCCTTCCCCGCCGATCCGGAGAAGCAAGAGAAGAGAGGCCGAGGGTGACGATCCGACTGCTGCTCGCCGAGGACATGAACATGGTGCGGGGGGCCCTCGTGGCGCTCCTGAACCTGGAGGGCGACATGGAGGTCGTGTGCGAGCTGGAGCGCGGCGACGGCATCGTGGACGCCGCCGTGGAGTGCCGGCCCGACGTCGCCATCATCGACATCGACCTGCCGGGCCTGGACGGGCTGACGGCCGCGGCCCGGCTCCGGGAGAAGCTTCCCGAGTGCCGCACCCTGATCCTCACCAGCCTCGGCCGCCAGGGCACCCTGCGCCGGGCGCTGAACGCCCAGGTCACCGGCTACCTGCTGAAGGACGCCCCGCCGCACGAACTGGCCCACGCCGTACGGCGGGTGGCGGCCGGCCACCGGGTCATCGACCCCCAGCTGGCGCTCGCCGCCTGGGGCGGCAGCGAGACCCCGCTGACCGACCGCGAGACCGAGGTGCTCCAGCTGGCGGCCGAGGGCTCGGAGGCCGACGAGATCGCGAGGCGGCTGCACCTGGCGCCGGGCACCGTACGCAACTACCTGACCACGGTGGTGTCCAAGCTCAACGCGCGGAACCGCGTGGACGCCATCCGAATTGCCCGGGAAGCAGGGTGGCTCCTGTGACCTCCCCCGGGCGGACCAGGCCCCGCGGGCCCGGGGCCCCGCCGTCCTCCACCCGGGCCGCGATCCCCGCCGCCACCAGGTAGTCCAGGATCCCCTCGGCCACCCCGGCGGGCATCGCCAGCGAGGCCGAGGCGTCCTCCGGGGTGACCGGCCAGGCCAGCATGCCCACGACCCAGGCCACCTCGGGCCGGTGCACCAGGACCCGGTACAGGGCCCCCGAGGCCTCCAGCGACATCCCCTGCGCCCGGCGGGAGAGGCTCACGTCGGGGGCCAGCCAGACGGGCTGACGGACCGGCAGCCGCTCCAGGCCGAAACGCGCGTACCGGGAGACCGGCGCCGCCGAGAGCAGCGGCCCGGCCAGGTCGTCGATGCCCAGGGTGCGCACGATCAGGTGGGAGACCCGCTCCAGCTCCGGCATCAGCACCAGCCAGGACCAGGCCGGCGCCGCCGGGTCGTCGTCCCCGGGAGCCAGGTTCGGCGGCCACATCGGGCCGAGCTCCATCCGCCGCAGCGCCTCGCCGACCGCCGGGTCCACCTCGCCGAGCCGCTCCTCGCCCCACGGCCCGCTCAGGGTGAACTCGCCCGCGCCGGGGCCGGTGCGGACGACGACGTCCTCGGAGAGCGACCAGAGGTGGACTGTACGGTTCCGCTCGGCGTTCGGCATGTGGGTGGCGCCCCCTTCCAAGTTGATCCCGTCGAGTCTGCGGGCCGCGGCGGCACCCTGCCCAGCCACGTCGTCACGGACTGGGCGTGAACATCTCATACCCAGGGCAATTCACCGCTCCCTTAATCACCTGTCGGCCCCCGCCGGCGCCTCCCTACCCTCTGGCGCACGGGGGTGGGCGAGTGAGAGGGAGATGTCTGGTGTTCGGTGAAGGCGTGCGTTTCACAGAGGGGATCTTCCCCCCGGCCGTCACGTGTGACGTGCCGGGCGTCGATGCCGCGGAGTGGGCGGCGCAGCGGCGCGAGGCCATCGAGACCGTGCTGCGCGCGAGCGGGGCGCTGCTCCTGCGAGGGTTCTCGGTGACCGACGCCGACACCTTCGAAGCCGTCGCGGCGAGCCTGGTCACGACGCTCTACGGGGAGTACGGCGACCTCCCGCACGAGAAGGACACGGACCGGGTCTACAAGTCGACGCCCTATCCGGCGCGGCAGTCGATCCTGTTCCACCACGAGAGTTCACACATGCCGCAATGGCCGAGCCGGCAGTTCTTCTGCTGCGTCCAGCCCTCGGAGCAGGGCGGTGCCACCCCGATCGTCGACGGCCGCGAGGTCCACGCCCGGCTGCCGGAGGACATCCGGCGGCAGTTCGAGACCCTCGGCATCCGCTACTCCCGCAACTTCGTGGAGGGGCTGGACGTCGGCTGGAAGGAGATGTTCGGCACCGACGACCCCGGCGAGGTGGAGCGGCGCTGTGCCGCCCAGGGCGTCGAGTGCGAATGGCTGGCCGACGGCACCCTGCGCACCCGGCAGTGGGCGCCGGCCGTGATCCGGCACCCGCAGACCGGCGAACCGGTCTTCTTCAACCAGCTGTTCCTGCACCACACGGCCTGCCTGGACAAGGAGGTGCGGGAACTGCTGACCTCGCTGTTCGGCGAGGACGAGGCGCTCTTCCCGCGCAGCGCCACCTTCGGCGACGGCTCGCCCATCCCGGACGAGACCGTGGACCTGCTGCTCGGGCTCTACGACACCCTCGCCCGCCGCTTCACCTGGCAGCGCGGCGACGTGGTCGTGATCGACAACATGCTGGTCGCACACGGCCGGGACCCGTTCGCGGGCGCCCGCAAGATCATGGTGACCATGGGCGACATGGTCTCCCGGCGCGAGCTGAGCGGAGCCAGGGAGTGAGCAGGACCGCGATCACGGAGAAGTCCCCGGCCGCGCGGGGCGGCACGCTGTACGGCCAGGTCCGCCCCGCGCTCGCGGACTCGGTCGTCCACCTCGTACGCGAACACGCGCTGCGGCGCCCCGACGCGGTGGCGGTCGAGGGCTCCGGCACCCTGCTGACCTTCGCGGGCCTGTGGCACCGGGCCCTGGTGATCGCCGCCGCCCTGGACGAGGCCGGGGTGGGCCCCGGCGACCGGGTCGTCGTCCGCGCCGACCGGACGCCCGGCGTGATCGCCGCCGCCCTGGCCGTGATGGCCCTGCGCGCGGTGTACGTACCGGTCGACCCGACGCATCCCGCCGAGCGCATCGCCACCGTCCTGACGGCCTGCGACCCCGCGGCCCTCGTGCACGACGGCACCGGCTTCCCGGAAGCGGCCGCCGCGGGCCGCGCGCCCGCGGTGGACGTGGCGGTCCTGCCCGCCCTGGACGCGCCGCCCGAGCCGGCCCTGCCCCGGCCCGGGGACGTCGCCTACGCCGTCTTCACCTCGGGCTCCACCGGAGTGCCCAAGGGGGTGCTGGTCGAGCACGCCTCGCTGGTCAACTACGTCGGCTGGTGCGGCGGGCTGGTCGGCCGCTCGACGGGCGGCAGCCCCCTCTTCGGGAGCCTCGGCTTCGACCTGGCCATGACCTCGCTCTGGGTGCCCCTGGCGCAGGGCAGCCGGGTGGTCACCGTGGCCGGGGTCTGGGACCAGGAGACCCTGTTCGGGCCGCGCGCACAGCCGTACACCTTCATCAAGCAGACCCCGTCCCACGCACGGTTCTTCGAGGTGCTGGCCGAACCCCCGGTCTACGGGGGCACCACCCGGTCCCTGATGTTCGGCGGCGAGGGCCTGGACCCGGCCCTGATCCGGGAGCTGGCCCCGCGCCTCGGCGGGGTCCGGCTGATCAACCACTACGGGCCGACGGAGACCACCATCGGCGCCCTGGCGCACGTCTTCGACCGGGGCCGCGTGCCGGGCACCCCCACCGTGCCGATCGGCACGCCCGCCTGGAACACCCGGGCCCACGTGCTCGACGAGCAACTGCGCCCGGTGGCCCCGGGGCAGGCCGGCGAACTGGTGATCGCGGGCCGGGCGGTCGCGGCCGGCTACCTGGGCGGCCGGGGCGGCGACCGCTTCGTCGACGAGGCCGACCTGGGCCTCGCGGACGTACCGGGACGGGCCTACCGCACCGGGGACGTGGTGGAACTCCTCGACAGCGGGGCCCTGCTGTACCTCGGCCGCCGGGACGACCAGCTGAAGGTGAGCGGCCACCGGATCGAACTCGGCGAGCTCCGCCACCACGCGCTGTCCGTCCCGGGGGTCGCCGACGCGGCCTTCGAGGTGGTGCGCGGGCCCGTGGACACCCTGGAGGCCTTCGTGGTGCCCGCGCAGCCGTGGCCGGACGCCGGGGAGTTCGCCGAACGGGTCCGGACCTCGCTGGCGGCGGTTCTGCCCTCGGTGCTGGTGCCGAACGAGGTGCACGTGGTCGCCCGGCTGCTCGTCAACGCCAACGGCAAGCGCGACGTACGGGCCACCCGGCAGCAGCTCGCCGAACTGGCGCGGCCGGTCCGGTGAACGGCGTCTTCACGCCCCGGCGCGTGACGGTCGTGGTCGTCCCGACGCCGGGGCTGCGGGACGCGGAGTCGCGCCGCCGGGTCCTCGACGCGGCCGAAGTCGTGCTGGGGGCCGGACCCGGCACCCTGCGCCTGGGCCACGAGGACAACGGCCGGCCGCTGCTGTCGGGGCTGGGCGAGGGCGTCCACGTGAGCCTCAGCCACGGCCGCGGGGTCGCCGCGCTGGCGCTCACCGGCCTCGGGCCGCTCGGCGTCGACGTGGAGGCGGAGCGGCCGGTCCGCGCCGTCGCCCTGGCGGAGCGGTGGTTCCCCGCCGCCGAGGCCGACTGGCTCAAGGGCCGGGAGGAACGGATGCGGGTGGCCGCGTACTTCTGGCTGTGGACCCACAAGGAGGCGATGGGCAAGGCGTACGGCACCGGGCTGGACCCGGAGGCCTTCCGGCGGCGGGCGCCGGTCCCGGCCCGCTGGCCCCGGGACCGGCGGGCGGACGCCCCGCTGGCCCCGCCGCCCGGGGAGCCCGGACTGTCGGTCTCCTCGCCCTTCCTGGACGACCGCGTGACCCTCACCGTCGCCGTCCTGGGACCGGACGCCCGGGGCGCTCCGGTGGACGTCCACCTGGCCGCCCCGCTGTGACCCCTGCGCTGGATTGACATCGTTCATGACACCTGTCAGTGTCTTCTTACAGGTAGGGCTGCGGGTGGAACGAATGGGGTGAGGGTCCTGACGAGCGAAGAGCTGCTGACGCTGCTGGCCGCCGTGGGACACGCCCAGCGGTTGCGGATCGTGGGAGAACTCGCCCGGGGCCGGGTGCACGTCAGTGAACTGGCCCGCCGGCTCGGCCTGTCCAGGCCGCTCCTGTACATGCACCTGGAGCGTCTGGAGAAGGCCGGGCTGGTGGCCGGGTCACTGGAGCTCTCCGAGGACGGCAAGGCGATGAAGTTCTTCGAACTCGCCCCGTTCGACATCCATCTCACGGTCGACACCGTCCTCGCGGCCCTCCGGGAGGACGAGTTGCAAGCCGCGGGAGCGGACAGCGGCGCAGGGAAGAAAGGAACCCCCTCATGAATGGCGGAATCATCGCCATCCTCGTCACCTTCATCGTCGTCGGCGGGATCAGCGTCAGCACGGTCGCCTATTTCACGCTGCAGAGACACCGCGCGGACGCCGTGGCCATGGCCGGATACCGCAAACTCGCCGAAGAGGCCGTGGCCCAGCAGGCAGCCCTGCACGCCGAGGTCAGGGAACTCACCCAGCGGGTGGGCTCCGTCGAGGGACTGCTGAGGAGCGTCGACGAATGACGCGCGCCGCGCCCGACCCGTTAGGCCTGCCGCCCCGGCCCCTGTCCTTACCGCTGTCGCCGGCCCCCTGGCGCGCGACCGCCTACCTCGCGAGCTACCTGCTGACCGGCCCGGTGCTGTTCGCGTTCTGCCTGGCCACCGTCGTGGTCTGCTTCGTCCTCAACATCACCATGATCGGCCTGCCGCTGCTGATCGGTGCCGCGGCCCTGCTGCGCGGCGGCGCCCACATCGAGCGGGCCCGCGCCCGGCTCGTGTCCGGGCCCGTCGCCGCCGACTACCGCACCGTCGAACCGAACGGGATCCGGGCCGGGGTCAAGGCCCGCTGGTCCGACCCGGCGACCCTGCGCGACCTCGCCTACCTGGTCTGCCTCTTCGTCCCGCTCCTCGTCCTGGACGCGGTGGCCCTCGTGATCTGGCTGACCTCCCTCGCCCTCACGCTCGTCCCCGCCTGGTACTGGGCCGTGCCCGACGGCGGCGCCCTCGGGATCCTGCGCGTCGACACGCTGCCCACCGCCTTCGCCGCCGCGCTCGTGGCCTGCGCACTGCTCCCGGCCACCGGCTACGTCGTGACCTCCGCCGCGCGCCTGCACCGCGCCGTGGCCCGCAAACTCCTCGGACCCAGGACCGACCCGCTGTCCGCGGCGAAGCGCCTGCTGGCCGAACCCGGGCCGCTCGCCGCGGCCGCCGCACCGGTGAACACGCCGGCCCCTTCCGCTCCTTCGACTGCTCCGACAGGGATGAACCCATGAACACCGCAACCGCGAACGCCACCGCCGACGTGGTGCGGCTGACCGGGGTCAGCCGCACCTACGGCGGAGAACGCAACCGGGTCAACGCCCTCGACGACGTGTCGATCGGCTTCCGCACCGGCACCTTCACCGCCGTGATGGGACCGTCCGGATCCGGCAAGACGACGCTGCTCCAGTGCGCGGCCGGACTCGACAGGCCGACGGCCGGCTCCGTGCTGCTGGACGGTCAGGAACTCACCGGGCTCGACGAGAAGCAGCTGACGATGCTGCGCCGCGAACGCATCGGCTTCGTCTTCCAGGCCTTCAACCTGCTGCCCGCGCTGACCGTCGCCGACAACGTGGCGCTGCCGCTGCGCCTGGCCGGCCGCAAGCCCGAGCCGGGCAGCGTCGACCAGGTCCTGGAACGCGTCGGCCTCGGTTCCCGCAAGACCCACCGCCCCGGCGAACTCTCCGGCGGACAGCAGCAGCGCGTGGCGATCGCCCGCGCCCTCATCACCAAGCCCGCCGTCATCTTCGGCGACGAACCCACCGGCGCCCTCGACACCCGGACCGCACTGGAGATCCTGCGGCTGCTGCGCGAATCGGTCCACCAGGGAGGACAGACCGCCATCGTCGTCACGCACGACCCGGTGGCCGCCTCGCACGCCGACCGGGTCGTCTTCCTCGCCGACGGCAAGGTCGTCGACGAGCTGTACGGAGCCTCCGCCGACGCCATCGCGGAGCGCATGACCCACCTCGGCGCCTGGGGCGACCAGACCGTGGCGAGCCGGGAAGGGGCCCGCTGATGTTCGGTCTCGCCCTGCAGACGCTGAAGTTCCGCATCGGCAGCTTCGTCGCCTCCTTCGTCGCGCTGTTCTTCGGCGCCACCATCCTCATGGCCTGCGGCTCGCTCATGGAGACCGGCATCCGCAGCGTCGTCCCGCCGCAGCGGCTCGCCGCCGCCCCCGTCGTCGTCTCCGGCAAGCAGACCTTCCAGCGCGACACCCTGCCCGAACGGGCCCGGCTCGACGCCTCCCTCGCCGACCGGCTGCGCGCCGTACCCGGTGTGGACCGGGTCCTGACCGACGTCTCCTTCCCCGTCACCGCGCTGAAGGGCGGACACCCCGCCCCGAACGGCACCGGCCTCACCGGCCACGGCTGGTCCTCCGCGGAACTGACCGGGGCCCCGCTCGCCGACGGCGCCGCCCCGAGCGGCCGCGGCGAGGCGGCCCTCGACCAGGCGCTGGCCGGCCGGCTCGGCGTCAGGACCGGCGACCGGATCACCCTCGGCGTCGCGGGAACCGGCGAGGACGTCACCGTCACCGGGCTGGTCCGCCCGCACGAAGGCACGGACGCCTCCCTGTACTTCGCCGACGGCGAGGCGGGCCGGCTGCTGGGCCGCCCGGGCCGGGCCGACGCCATCGGCGTGCTCCCCAAGGCCGGAGTCCCCACCGCCGAACTGGCCGGCAAGATCGAGCAGGAGCTGAAGGGCACCGGGGCGCAGGTGCTCACGGGCGACGCCCGGGGCGCCGCCGAGTTCCCGCAGGCCCTGGAGGCCTCCACCCGGCTGATCTCGATGTCCGCGGTCTTCGGCGGCATCGCCGTCATGGTCGCGGTGTTCGTCGTCGGCTCGACCCTGGCCCTGCTGGTCCAGCAGCGGCTGCGCGAGATGGCACTGCTGCGGGCCATCGGCGCGCTGCCCACCCAGATCCGCCGCATGATCGTCGGCGAGACCCTGGTCGTCGGCTCCGCCGCGATCCTCGCCGGGTTGGTCCCCGGATGGCTCGCCGGCCGCTGGATGCTCGGACGGCTCGCGGACGGCGGGGTCGTCGCCCCCGAGATCGTCTACCGGGCCGGCTGGATCCCGATGCTCGTCGCCGCGGGCGCCGCCCTCGCCTCCGCCGTGGCCGCCGCCTTCATCGCCTCGCGCCGCGCCGCACTCGCCCGGCCCGCCGACGCGCTCGCCGAGTCCGCCGTGCAGACCCGCTGGCTCAGCGGCCCCCGGCTCTTCTTCGCCCTGCTCTGCTTCGCCGGCGGCGCTGCGCTCGCCCTGGTCACCGCACTCGTGATGCGCGGCTCCATCGCCGCCGCCACCGCGGGCCCCTCGGCCATGCTCTGGGCCGGCGGCATGGCCCTGATCAGCCCCGGGCTCACCCGGGTGCTGACCGCCGTACTGCGCTGGCCGCTGCGCGCCCTGTCGGGCTTCCCGGGCCGACTGGCCACGGACAACGCCCGCGTGCGCCGGATCCGGGTGGCCGGCGCGGTGACCCCGGTCATGCTCGTCACCGGCCTCGCCACGGGCCTGATCTACCTCCAGACCGCGCAGGCCGAGGCCTCCCGGGACGCGGCCTCCTCCCTCGTCCGGGCCGACGCGGTCGTCAGCTCGGCCGCAGGCGGCATGGAGCCGGGCCAGGTCGAGCGGATCGCCGCACTGCCCGGCGTCGCGGGAGCGTCCGCGTACATCCCGGGCAAGGCCTACATCCTCGAGCCGAGCGGCGACCCGGACGACGAGCCCGACGAGATCGAGCTCCCCGTCCAGGGCGTCAGCGCGGCGGGCGCCGCCGCCACCCTCTCGGCCCCGGCGCGCGAAGGCTCGTACGCGGACCTGACCGGCAACACCCTCGCCCTGCCCACCACCCTGACGGGGGAGAAGGGCCGGCGGGTGGGCGACACCGTCACCGTCGTCCTCGGCGACGGCACCGCCCTCCCGCTGAAGATCGTCGCGTCGTACGAGGGCAAGCCCGGCTTCGAGACCGGACTGCTCCCCGCCGAGCTGGTGCTGGCCCACTCCGACACCGGGCTGGTGCCGCAGATCCTGGTCGCGGCCAAGGACGGCGTCCCGGCCGCCGCGCTCGTGGACACCCTGCGGGGCGCCGCGGACGCCACGCCCGCCGTGCGGGTCGCCGACCGGGCCACCGTGGAGGCCGCCGCCCAGGACAGCCAGACCAGCGCGTGGATCAACTACCTGCTGGCCGGCACGATCATCGGCTACGCGGTCATCTCGCTCATCAACACCCTCGTGGTGTCGGCCGCCGAACGGCGCCGGGAGTTCGCCCTCCAGCGGCTCGTCGGCGCCACCGAGGGCCAGGTCCTGCGGATGATGACCGTCGAGTCCCTGCTCGTCGCCCTGGCGGGCATCGCACTGGGCACCGCGGTGGCCCTCGCCACGCTGGCCCCCATGGGCATCGCCCTGGGCACCGGCTGGCTGCCCTCCGGACCGGTGTGGATCTACTTCGCCGTCGTCGGCTTCGCCGCCGTGATGACGCTGGCGGCGACCCTCGTACCGAGCCGCATGGCCCTGCGCCAGCGGCCCGCGGAGGTGATCGCGGTCGCCTGAGCCGCGGCACGTCGCGGAAGCGCACCCGCACCCCCGCAACCGCGGCGGCCGGAATCCCGTTTCACCGGGTCCGGCCGCCGCTGCCGTTCCCGGCCGCGCCGCGCCGGGCGGCCTGGGACATTCGCTCCTCCCTTAATGGGGTACCGGGCGGACTGGGCCAAATCTAGGGTCAATTCCAGTTGGAAATCCGCGAGTTACTGGAACAGGGGGCAGTGATGCTCAACCGAGTTGTCATCGTCGGCGGCGGTACGGCGGGATGGATGACGGCCTCGTATTTCAAGGCCGCATTCGGTGACCGTATCGACATCACGCTGGTCGAATCCGGCAACGTCGGATCGGTCGGCGTGGGCGAGGCGACCTTCAGCGACATCCGGCACTTCTTCGAGTTCCTCGGGCTCAAGGAGAAGGACTGGATGCCGGCCTGCAACGCGACCTACAAGCTCGCCGTCCGCTTCGAGGACTGGCGCGAGAAGGGCCACTACTTCTACCACCCCTTCGAGCAGATGCGCTCGGTCAACGGATTCCCGCTGGCCGACTGGTGGCTGAAGCAGGGCCCCACGAGCCGCTTCGACAAGGACAGCTTCGTCATGGCCTCCGTCATCGACGCCGGCCTGAGCCCGCGCCGCCTCGACGGTACGCTGATCGACCAGCCCTTCGACGAGGGCGCGGACGAGATGCAGGGCCTGACCATGTCCGAGCACCAGGGCAAGACCCAGTTCCCCTACGCCTACCAGTTCGAGGCCGCGCTGCTCGCGAAGTACCTCACCAAGTACTCGGTGGAGCGGGGCGTCAAGCACATCGTCGACGACGTCAAGCACGTCGCCCTCGACGACCGCGGCTGGATCTCGCAGATCACGACCGCCGAACACGGCGAGATCACCGGCGACGTCTACGTCGACTGCACCGGCTTCCGCGGCGTGCTGATCAACCAGGCGCTGGAGGAGCCGTTCATCTCCTACCAGGACACCCTGCCCAACGACAGCGCGGTCGCCCTCCAGGTCCCCATGGACATGCAGCGGCGCGGCATCCGCCCCGCCACCACCGCCACCGCCCAGGACGCCGGATGGATCTGGACCATCCCGCTGATGGGCCGCGTCGGCACCGGCTACGTCTACGCCAAGGACTACCTCTCCCCGGAGGAGGCCGAACGCACCCTGCGGGAATTCGTCGGCCCCGCCGCGGCCGAGGTCGAGGCCAATCACATCAAGATGCGGATCGGCCGCACCCGTAATTCCTGGGTGAAGAACTGCGTCGCCATCGGACTTTCCAGCGGATTCGTCGAGCCGCTCGAATCCACCGGAATCTTCTTCATCCACCACGCCATCGAACAGCTCGCCAAGAACTTCCCCGGAGCGGACTGGGACCCCACCCACCGCGACCGTTACAACGACGCCATCGCGCACGTCATGGACGGCGTACGGGAGTTCCTCGTCCTGCACTACGTCGCGGCGAAGCGGAACGACACCCAGTACTGGAAGGACACCAAGACCCGGGCCATTCCGGACGGCCTCGCCGAGCGCCTGGAGAAGTGGAAGACGCAGCTGCCCGACAGCGAGACCGTCTTCCCCTACTACCACGGGCTCCCGCCGTACTCCTACATGTGCATCCTGCTCGGCATGGGCGGGATCGACCTCAAGCCCTCGCCCGCGCTCAGCCTCGCCGACGGCAGCGCCGCGGAGCGAGAGTTCGAGGCGATCCGGCAGAAGACCGCCCGCCTGCTCGACACCCTGCCCAAGGCGTACGACTACTTCGCGGCCCAGCGGTGATGTGGTACGCCGCCCACGTGGCCGCGGCACTCGCGGTCGTCCTGTCCGTCGCGGTCCTGGGCAGGGCGGCCGCGAGGCTGCTCCGGCAGCCCGAGGTCATCGGGGAGATCGTGGTGGGGCTGGTCGCCGGCCCCGCCGCGATCGCCCTCCTCGGTGCCGGCACCTTCCACACCACGGTCCTCCCCGACGAGGTCTTCGAGGCCGTCAAGACGCTCTCCAAGGCCACCCTGGTGCTCTTCCTCGTGGGCCTCGCCCACGAGCTGGGCAGCACCCCCGGGGGCCTGCCCCGCCGCACCACGGCGTGGGTGACCGCGGGCGCCCTGGTACCGCCCCTCGCGACCGGACTCCTCCTGGCCGGCTACGTGCTGGCCTCCGACGACCCGGCCGTGCGCGGCAGCGCCCCGCTGCCCGCGTTCGTCCTGATGACCGCCGTCGCCATGTCGATCACCGCCGTCCCCGTGATGGCCCGGATCCTCGCCGACCGCGGCATGAGCGAGACCTCCGCCGGACGCCTCGCCCTCGCCGCGGCCATCGCCATCGACGGAGTGGGCTGGCTGCTGCTGACCGTCGCCATCGGCATCGGCGACGGCAGCCCCGCCGGAGTGCTGCGCTCCGGAATCGCCCTCGCCCTGGGCCTGGTCTGCGCCTTCGCCCTGCGCCACGGACTGCGCACCCACGTGGCCGCGCTGCTCCTGCGGCGCTCGCCGGCCGGTGCCGCCGTGCTCCTCGGCGCGTTCACCCTGGCGGTCGCCTTCGGCATGGAGGCCCTCGGGATGACGGCCATCGTGGGCGCCGCGCTGATCGGCTTCGCGATCCCCGGCGACGCGTCGGCGCCCTGGGCGCCCGCCGTCTCCCGGGTCTCCCGGGCCGGCCGGGCCTTCGTACCCGCCTTCTTCGTGGTCACCGGCATCACCGTGCTCACCCGTGCCTTCGACGACGTCCCCTGGACCCTCATCGGGCTCGCGGTGCTCCTCGGCTGCCTGGGCAAGGCGGGCGGCGGCTACTTCGGGGCCCGCATCGCCGGACAGTCCGCCGAGGAGTCGGCCCGCATCGGCACCCTCATGAACACCCGCGGCCTGACCGAACTCATCGTCCTGCAGGCCGGCTTCGCCGCGGGCCTGCTCACCGCGCCCCTCGTGCTCGCGCTGATCGTGATGGCCCTGGTCACCACGGCGATGACCGGACCCCTGCTGCTGCTCATCGACCGCAGGAGCGGGACCCGGCCGCACGCCGGCCCCGCGGTCGCCGAGCCGCGGGCCGTGCCCGTACCCACAGAGAGCGGTGTGCGATGACCGAATCGGCCCTGCGGACGCCGCCGTCGGCGACCGCCGACGAGTTCCGGACCATGATGAGCGGCTTCCCCACCGGGGTCGGCATCATCACGGCCACCGACGACGACGGAGCACAGCGCGGCATGACCTGCTCCTCCGTGTGCAGCGTCTCGCTCGACCCGCCCGTACTCCTCGTCAACCTGCGCCACGGCTCCCCGACCCTCGACGCCGTACTGCAATCGGGAGCCTTCGCGGTCAACCTGCTGCACGCGGGCGGCCGCAGGGCGGCCGAGCTGTTCGCCTCCGGCAACCCCGACCGCTTCGGCCTCGTACGGTGGGCGGCGGACGAGGACGCCGCCGGCGCACACCTCGTACAGGACGCCCACACCATCGCCGACTGCGAGGTGGTGCTGACCCAGCGGATGGGCGACCACGTCACCGTGTACGGCGAAGCCCGCCGGATCGTCCGGCGGGCCGAGCAGGAGCCGCTGCTGTACGGGCTGCGCCAGTTCCGCGACTGGCCGGCCGCCTAGGGGGTGTCCGCACTGGGCTTCCTGATCCGGCCTGCACCGCGCGGCGCACACTCAGCCGGCGGCGGCCTCCTGCAGGAGGTCCGCCGCCAGCTCGGCCGCGAGCAGGGTGACGGAACCGCCCTCCGGGTGCGCACCGGCCGCCCCGCCGCCCAGCCGGCCGTCGAGCAGGGCCATCCCCAGCGGAGTGACCGTGTGCAGGACGTTGTTGCGCACCCGCCGGGTCGTGATCAGCCCCGAATGCCGCAGGACCGCCGTGTGCTGGCTGGCCCCGGCCGAGGAGATGCCGAGCCGCTCGGCGAGCTGGCTGGTGCTGCACGCCGCGGTGAGCGTACGCAGCGCCGCGGCCCGGGTCTGCCCGACCAGGGCGCTGAGCGCCTCGGCGCTGGTGTCGGCCGGCGCGTCCCACACGTCGCTGTCGCGCGGGGAGGACGCGGGCACCGAGAACACCAGCGCGGCCATCCCGCTGCCCCGCTCCGCCTCCACCACCAGCCCGGCCCGGCCCGGCAGGAACACCGACGGGCACAGCAGCAGCCCCCGGCCGTCCAGCCGGATCTCCCGGTCCGGGCCCTCGTGGATCTCCAGCACGGGCGAGTTCCACACCACCTTCGGGTGGAGCGTGGCGAGCAGCCGCTCCACCCCGCCGGTCATCGCGATCCGCCCGCGCGCCTCGCATTCGGCGGCGAGGCGCCGGTCGATCCGGTCCCAGTACGGGGCCACGCCCGAACGCCACACCTCCAGGGCGAGCCGGGCCTCCTCCAGGCCCGCCCCCGGACCCCCGGGGGCGGCGGCGCCGTGCTCCAGCAGGAACAGCAGGTCCTCCGGGGCGCCCAGGTCCCGGGTCCGCCGGGTGAACACCGCCCCCCGCGGATCCCGGCGGCGCATCCGCCCCAGGGTCTCGCCCCGCCAGCGCGCGTAGTTGGCCTGGCCCGAGCGGGTCAGCACGCCCAGCGCGAAGACACCCTCGGCCAAGGGGCCGAGGGTGCTCTGCAACCGGGTGCGGGCCAGGTCGGACGTGGTGAAATGAATGGTCTGCACAGGTCTCGTCCCCGCTGGTTTGAGTGTCAGGGGAGTGCTACGCGGACGGCGCGGTCCCCGTCAGCTGGAGGAAGGCGTCGTCGAGCGTCGGCCGGCGCAGGCCGAACTCGCCCACCCGCACCCCCGCGTCCCTGAGCGCCGCCGCGGCCGCGGCGACGTCGTGGATCCCGTCTCCGACGCGCAGCGTCACCGCGCCCCGCTGCTCGTCGACCCGGGCCTCGGCACCGGCCCGCACCCCGGCCAGGGCCGAGAGGGCGGCCGGCAGCATGGACCGGTCGTCGACGGTGAACGACAGCCGGGCCTCGCCGACCTTGTTCTTCAGCTGGTCCGGAGTGCCCTCCGCCAGTACGGACCCGGCCGCGATCACCACGATCCGGTCGGCCAGCTGATCGGCCTCCTCCAGGTACTGCGTGGTGAGCACGACGGTGACGCCCTCGTCCACGAGGTCGCGCACCGCCCGCCACAACAGGATCCGGCTCGCCGGGTCCAGGCCCGTGGTGGGCTCGTCGAGGAACAGCACCTCGGGCCGCACGACCAGGCAGCTCGCCAGGTCGAGGCGGCGGCGCATACCGCCCGAGTACGTGCCCACCGGGCGGTCCGCGGCCTCCTCCAGGCCGTAGCGGGCCAGCAGCTGCGCCGCGCGGGACCGGGCCCCGGCCCGCCCCAGGTGCAGCATCGTGCCGATGAGCACCAGGTTCTGCCGGCCCGTGAGCAGCTCGTCCAGAGCCGCGTACTGGCCCGCCAGCGCGATCCGCCGACGTACCTCCGCGGGCTCCCGCGCCACGTCGAACCCGGCCACCCGGGCCGTGCCCGAGTCCGGCTTCAGCAGCGTGGAGAGCACCCGCACCGTCGTGGTCTTGCCCGCGCCGTTCGGCCCGAGCAGCCCCAGCACGGAGCCGGCCGGCACCGCGAGGTCGATGCCGTCGAGGGCCCGCTTGTCCTTGTGGCGTTTGGTCAGCCCGGCCGCCTCCACCGCCAGTTCGGCGCCCATCGGTCAGTTGCGCACGCTGAGCGGGCGCAGATCCGTCCAGTTGCCCTCGACGAAGGCCAGTGCGGTGTCGCGCGTACTGGCCTCGAGGGCGACGGTCCAGCCGTCGGGGACGGCGGCGAAGGCGGGCCAGATGCTGTGCTGCTCCTCGTCGTTCACCAGCACGAGGAAGAAGCCGTCCTGGTCCTCAAAGGGGTTGCTCACAGCGCACTCTCCGTTTCCGGGGCAGTCGTAGCGTGGTGTCCACGATGCTGCCGCGCGGCGCTGACCTGCTGCTGACCCCGCCCTGATGGGGACCGCCCCGCGGGGACGGCGGACAGCGCGGAACCCGGCCGCGCGGGGGTCGCGGCCGGGTTCCAGGGGGAGTGGCTCCTAGACAGGCCCCAGGGGCGGGACGTCAGGTGCCGAGGCGCCGGTAGCGGCGCAGCCCCGCGGTCGTGGTCAGGACGAGCAGCACGCCGAGGGTCAGCGCGACCACGGTCAGCGGGTGTTCGGCCGGGAAGCCGTCCCCGCCCGCGGTCGGGTTGCCCCACAGCTCGCGGCAGGCCCGGGCCACCGCCGTCACCGGGTTCCACTCGGCGACCGTGCGCAGCCCCGCCGGCAGGTTCTCCGGCGCCAGGAACGCCCCGGAGAGGAAGGGCAGCACGGTCACCACGAGCGGGGTCAGCGAGCTGATGGTCTCCAGGCTGCGCGAGGCCAGGCCGAGCAGCACCCCCACCCAGAGCATCACGTAGTTGAACGCGGCGAGCAGGCCGAACCCGGCGAGCACCGCCGCCGGACCCGTGTGCGGGCGCCAGCCCAGCAGCAGGCCGAACAGCGCGACGACCGCGAGGCCGCCGAGACCCACCAGGAAGTCCGCCAGGGTGTGCCCGAACAGCACCGACGCCCGGGACACCGGCATCGAGCGGAACCGGTCGATGACCCCGCCCCGCACGTCGCCGGCGACCGCGATGGCGGTCGGCCCGACCCCGGCGAGCCCGCCCTGCACCACCGCACCCGCGAACAGGTACTCCTGGTAGCTGCCGTCACCGGGGAGCACCAGGGACTTCTCCAGCAGGAACCCCAGCACCAGCATGGTCAGCAGCGGGTTGAGCGTGATGCCGAGGAACCGGCCGGGGGCCCGGCGCAGGTGGCGCAGCCGCCGGCCGGCCACCGCCAGGGTCTCGGTGAGCGCCGCCGCGACCCGGCCGGGAGCCGGGCGCAGGACCTCGGCGGCCGGGGCGGCCGTGGCGGTGCTCATCCCGCGCTGCCCGCGGGCGCGAGGGCGGCGGCCATGTGCAGCCGCTGGAGCCCGGCCGCGACGGCGGAGCCGATCAGGGCGAGCGGGTCGGGATGCATCATGTAGTCGTGCGAGCAGGGCACCTCGTGCACCTCGATGCGGCCCTCCACGTGCGGGGCCCAGCCGGCCACCCGGGCGGCGACCTCCTCCCCGGACAGGCCGGCCGAGGCGACGAACAGCTGGAGCGCCCCGCGCAGGGTGCCCGGGAGGTATCCGCCCAGCAGCTTGCCGTTGTTGCGCATCGTCGCGAGCATCGCGAGCACCCGCTCCTCGCCGAGTGCGGCCATCGGGCTGTTGCCGCGCTCCAGGACGTCGACCACGTCGGCCGGGGTCAGCTCGCGGCCCGCGAACTCGGACTTGTCGTGCCCGACGAGTTCCACCACCCAGCCCAGCAGCGACTGGTCGTCGCCGACCTCCTCCTCGGGGGTGCGCGGGTAGGAGTCGAGGTTCGCGACCAGCCCGACCTCGTGGCCGGCCTCCTGGAGCTGCACGGCCGTCTCGTAGGCGAGGGTGCCGCCGAAGGACCAGCCGAGCAGGTGGTACGGGCCCTGCGGCTGCACCTCCCGGATCAGCTCCACGTAGCGGGCCGCCATCTCCTCGACGCCGGCCGGCAGCGGGGCGAGCTCCGTGATGCTGGGCGCCTGGATCCCGTAGATCGGGTAGTCCTCGCCGATGTGGCGCGCGAGGCCCACGTACGGGAGGGCGAAGCCGACCCCGCTGTGCAGGCAGAACAGCCCCGGCCGGTCGCCGGTCGCCTTCAGCGTCACCACCGTCGCGAACGGGTCGTTCTCCTCGGGCGAGCCCAGCTTGGCGAACACCTCGTCGATGACGGAGCCGCGCGGCGGGTCCTGGCGCACGGGCTGCTCCCGGCGGTCCACCTCGGCGGCCAGCGCGGCCACCGTCTGGTGGGCGAACACGTCCGCGATGGTGATGGCCACCCCGGCCTTGCGGGCCCGGCTGACCAGCCGCAGCGAGCGGATGGAGTCCATGCCGTTGTCGAAGAAGTTGTCCTCGACGGAGAAGACGTCCCGGCCCAGCGCCTCCGCGACGGCCGTGGCCAGCTGCTCCTCACGCCGGGTCCGCGGGGCGACGACGGCGGGGGCGGCAGTGGCGGCGGGCTGCGGAGCGGCCGGCTCCTCCTGCGGCCGTACGGCGGTCGGTTCGGCGGGCAGCAGGGCGCCGTCCTCGCTCCACCGCACCAGCTCGCCGGTCCGCAGCATCCGCGTGCCGGCCGGGCCGAAGGGGGCGGCCACGAAGTGCTCCGCGGTGCGGCCCGTACGGCCGAAGTAGCCGCGGGCCAGCCCCTCGCCCGCCAGGTACAGCTCGCCGACCGCCCCGACCGGGACGGGCTCCAGCCGCTCGTCGAGCACGTACGCCCGCGTCCCCGCGGCCGGCCGGCCGCCGAGGGTGATCCCGCCCGGCACGAGGTCGTCGTCCGGGGCCGCACCGCCGGAGCCCTCCGGCCCGTCCAGCAGCACGGTACGGCCCGCCAGGAGCGGGGCGAACAGGGCCGGGGCGGTCCCCTCCAGGCTCAGCGCCCGGTGCTCCACCACGGTGCCCAGCAGCCTCCCGTCGGGATCGGCCGCGTAGTCCACGACGGCCGCGTGCCGCGGGTCCGGGGCGCCGTGCCCGGCCGGGCCGCCGTCGGGCAGCGCGGCCAGGGCCTCGGTGACGGCGGGGGAGCCGAGCAGGATCCGCGCGGGCCCCGGCGGGAGCGCCGCGGCGGCGGAGGCCTCGGCGACGATCGCGACCGGGCGGGCCTGCCCGGCCAGCGCCTCCAGCCGCCCGGCGGGCAGCCGCGGGTCGAAGAGGGTGTACGCGGCGCCCGACTTCAGGACCGCGAGGACGGCCACCACCAGTTCGGGGGAGCGCGGCAGGGCGACGGCGACGAGCCGCTCGGGACCGGCCCCGCGGTCCGCGAGCAGCCGGGCCAGCCGGCCGGCCCGCTCGTCCAGCTCCCGGTAGGTGAGGGTGGTGGAGCCCGCCCGCAGGGCCGGGGCCTCGGGCGCACGCCGGGCGGCGGCCTCGAACAGCTCCGGGAAGGTGCCGGCGGCGGTGTCGGTGTCGGATTGCGTGGGGTTGAAGTCGGTCAGCACGCGCTGCCGTTCCTTTCCGTCGAGGAGCTCGATCGACGCGAGGCGGACATCGGGATCGGCGGCCACGGCGCGCAGCACCCGCTGCACGCCCTCCGCCAGCCGCTCGGCCGTGGACCGGTCGAAGAGGTCGGTGGCGTACTCCAGTACGCCCCGCAGCCCGTCCTCCGACTCGTCGAACTGGAGCCGTAGATCGAATTTGGTCATCCGCTGCGGCACGTGCTCACCGCTCACGCGCAGGCCCGGCAGTACGGGCGCCTCGCCGGCCTCGGTGTTCTGGAGCACCAGCATCACCTGGAACAGCGGGTGCCGGGCCAGCGAGCGGGCCGGCTTGAGCGCGTCCACCACGTGTTCGAAGGGAAGGTCCTGGTGGGCGTACGCGGCGAGGTTCACCTCGCGCACCCGGGTCACCAGATCCCGGAAGACGGGGTTGCCGGAGACGTCCGTGCGCAGCACCAGCGTGTTGATGAAGGTGCCGATCAGATCGCCGAGCTCCTCGTCGGTACGGCCCGCGATGGGAGTCCCGAGCGGGATGTCGCTGCCCGCGCCGAGCCTGCTCAGCAAGGTGGCGAAGGCGGCCTGGAGCACCATGAACAGCGTGGCGCCGGACTCCCGGGCCAGGGTGGCCAGCCGGGCGTGCTCCGCGGGCTCCAGCAGGAACCCCACGCCGTCGCCGCGGTGGCTGGCCACCGCCGGCCGCTTGTGGTCCCGCGGCAGCCGGATCTCGTCCGGCAGCCCGGCCAGGGTCCGCGCCCAGTGCCGCAGCTGTTCGCCGAGCAGCGAGCCGGGATCGTCCGGGGAGCCGAGCAGATCGCGCTGCCACAGCGCGTAGTCCGCGTACTGCACCGGCAGGGCCGGCCAGCGGGGCGCGCAGTCGGCGCTGCGCGCCCGGTACGCCGTGGACAGGTCCCGCAGCAGCGGGGCGATCGACCAGCCGTCGAACGCGATGTGGTGGAAGACCAGGAGGAGCACGTACTGGCCGGGCTCGCCCCCGGTCACCGTGAACAGCCGGGCCCGCAGCGGGGGTTCGGCCGTCAGGTCGAAGCCCCGCTCGGCCTCGTCGGCCAGGGTCCCGGCGAGGGCCTCCTGCCCGGTCTGCCGGGTCTCCAGCACCGGGTTCCCGGCGGGCGCGTCCAGCACCCGCTGGTAGGGCAGGTCGTCCACCGGCGGGAACACCGAGCGCAGCACCTGGTGGCGGCCCACCAGGTCGTTCAGGGCCGACTGGAGGGCCTGCGGGTCGAGTTCCCCGCTCAGCCGGATCGCGAACGGCACGTTGTACGAGCCCTTCGCACCCTGCTCCAGCCGGTTGGCGAACCACAGCCGCTGCTGGGCGTACGACAGCGGGGCGATCCCGCCGGCGGCCGCACCCGTACGGCTCGACGGGCGCGGGGCGGGCCGGGCCGCCTCGGCACCGGCGCCGGTCACCCGGAGCGCCAGCCCCTCGGCCGTCCGCGCCTCGAACAGGGCCCGGATGGGCAGTTCCACCTCGAGCAGCGAGCGCACCCGGCTGACCACGCGGGTGGCGAGCAGCGAGTGCCCGCCCGCCGCGAAGAAGTCCTCGTCCGCGCCGATCCGCTCGATGCCGAGCACGTCCGCGAACATCCCGCAGAGGATCTCCTCCACCGGGGTGCGCGGGGCCCGCCCGCCCGCCAGGTCGGCGAATCCGGGCACCGGCAGCGCCTTGCGGTCCACCTTGCCGGCGCTCGTCAGCGGCAGTGCGTCCAGTACGGTCAGCGCCGAGGGCACCATGTGCTGGGGCAGCGTCGCGACGGCGTACGCGCGGACCGCCGAGGCCAGCGCCGCCTCGTCGCCGTCCGGGCCGAGCGGCACGGCCGGCACCAGGCAGGCGACCAGCCTGCGGTCGCCCGGCACCGGCTCGTGGACGGTGGCCACGGCGGCCGCGACCTCGGGGTGCGCGGCCAGCACGGCCTCGACCTCCCCGAGTTCGACGCGGTAGCCGCGCAGCTGCACCTGGTCGTCGCTGCGCCCGGCGTACTCCAGCTGCCCGTCGGGAAGCCACCGCACCAGGTCCCCGGTGCGGTACATCCGGGAGCCCGGGGCGCCGTACGGGTCGGCGACGAACCGCAGCGCGGTCAGCGCGGCCCGGCCGGCGTAGCCGCGGGCCAGGCCCCCGGCCACGTACAGCTCGCCCGTGGTGCCCGCGGGCACCGGGCGCAGGTCGCGGTCGAGCACGTAGACCCGGTGCGCTGAGGTGGGCCTGCCGATCGGCGGCCGCTCGGGCGCCCCCAGCGGGCCGCCGACGGTACTGGCGACGACCGCCTCCGTCGGGCCGTACCCGTTGAACACCCGCACGTGCGGGGACCACCGGGCCACCACCTCGGGCGGGCAGGCCTCGCCCGCCACCGCCATCGTCAGACCGGCGGGCAGCCGGGTGCCCTGCGGCAGGGCGCCGGCCACCACCGGCGGCAGCCCCGCCAGGGTCACCCCGTGGTCGTTGATCAGGTCCACCAGGGGCTGCCCCGGGTCCCGGCACTCGTCGTCGGCCACGACGACGGCGCCGCCGTTGAAGAGGGCGAGCCCCATCTCCCACGCGGAGGCGTCGAAGCTGAACGACGCGAACTGCAGCACCCGGTCCGCCGGGCCCAGCCCGAACCGCTCGGTGAGGCTCGCCACCATCGCCGCGAACCCGGCGTGGTCGACCAGCACCCCCTTGGGCTTGCCCGTCGAACCGGAGGTGTAGATGGCGTAGGCGAGGTTCCCGGGGCGCAGCGGCGCCGTCCGCTCCTCGTCCCGTACGTCCTGCGGGCTCAGCCCGGCCAGTTCGGCGCGGGTCGAGTCACCGTCGACGACCAGCAGCGGCACCTCCCCGGCGTCCAGGTCCAGAGCCACCTCCCCGGCCGTCAGCAGGGCGGCGGGCCGGGCGTCGGCCAGCATGTAGGCGATGCGCTCCGCCGGGTACCCGGCGTCGACCGGCAGGTATCCGGCGCCCGCCTTCAGCACCGCGAGCGCGCACACCACCATGTCCGGGGTCCGCGGCAGCGCGAGCGCCACCAGCTGCTCGGGGCCGATCCCGCGGGCGACGAGCAGCCGGGCCAGCCGGTTGGCGCGCGCGTTGACCTCCGCGTACGGGATCTCCTCCCCGTCGTGGACGACGGCGGTCGCCCCCGGGGTCTCGCGCGCCCACTTCTCGAACAGGCCGGTGACCACGCACCGCGGATCCGCGGTGACCTCGCCTGCCCATGCGCCGGTCAGCCGCTGCCGCTCCTCCCCGCCCAGCACGTCGAACCGGCCGATCGGGTCCTGGGGCCGCTCCACCACCGCGCGCAGCAGGCGGGTGAACCGGTCGGTGAGCGACGAGGCGGCGGCCGGGGTCAGGGCGCCGGGCGCGTACTGCACGTGCAGGCGCATGCTTTCGCCCGGATAGACCGACAGGGCGAAGGGGTACTCGGCGACGACGCGGGCGTGGCCGGACTCGAAGTGCAGTCCATCGACCAGGCCGTTCAGGGCGGACACGTCGGCCATCGGATAGTTGTTGTAGCTGACCACGGTGTCGAAGAGGTCGCCCACCCCGGCGATGCGCTGCACCTCGGCGAGGCCGATGTGCTGGTGCTCCGCCATCGAGAACTGCTGCTCCTGGAGGTCCGTGAACAGCTCGGCGGGCGTCCGGCCCGGGTTCAGGGCGACCCGCACCGGAAGGGTGCTGAGGAAGGAGCCGATCATCGACTCCACTCCCGGAAGGTCCGCGGGCCGGCCCGAGTTGACCGCCCCGAACACCACGTCGCGCCGGCCGGTGAGCCGGCCCAGCAGCATCGCCCAGGTGCCCTGGACCACCGTGTTGACGGTCAGGCCACGGGCGTTCGCCCACTCGGCCAGGGCCGCCGTGAACGGCGCGTCCACGTCGACGAGCAGCTCGCCGGGGAGCGCGGAGCCGCCCGCCGCGCCGGACTGGACGAGCCGGGTCGGCTCCTCGATGCCGTCCAGCAGCAGCTTCCAGGCGTTCCGGGCGGCCGTGCCGTCCTGGTCCGCGAGCCAGGCGGCGTACGCCCGGTACGGGACCGCCTCGGGCAGGACGCCGGGGTCGGCGCCGCCCGCGTACAGGGTGAACAGCTCCTGCGCGAACAGGGCCATGGACCAGCCGTCCACCAGCGCGTGGTGCACCGACCACAGCAGCCGGTGCGCCTGCGGACCGGTGCGGACCACCGTGAACCGCACCAGCGGGGCCCGCCGCACGTCGAAGCGGCGCGCCAGCTCGGCCTCGGTGACCTCGGCCAGCGCCGCCTCCCGCTCCTCCCCGGGCAGCCCGCCCAGATCGGTCTCGGTCCAGCCGAGGACGGCCCCGGCGGGGATGACCTGGACCCGGTCGCCGTCCGTGCGGTCCGGGAAGCACGCCCGCAGGCTGTCGTGCCGGTCCAGCAGGGCCTGCGCCGACGCCCGCAGCAGCGCGGTGTCCAGCGGACCCGTCACGTCGACGCCGATCTGCAGGGTGTACGGGTCCACGCCCTCGGTGTCGTACTCCGCCGAGAACAGCAGCCCCAGCTGCAGCGGCGAGGCGGGCAGCACGTCGGCGAGCGGCCCCAGCTCCCCTTCGAACTCCTCGATCTCCCGCTGGCCCAGCGACACCAGCGGGAAGTCGCTGGGCGTGGAACCGCCGGCCCCGGCGGTGCGGGCGTGGACGGCCAGCGACTCCAGGGCCCGGAACCAGCCCGCGGCCAGCTCCGCCACGTCCTCCTCGGCCAGCAGCCCGCCGGCCCAGGTCCACTCGGCGACGAGCACCGGGCCGTCCGCCCGCTCCTCGGCCACCGAGGACAGCTCCAGCGCGTGGCGCAGCGGGGTGTCGGGGTGCACGCCGAGGCCGACCACGGCGCCGGACCCGTCCAGGGACCAGCCGCCGTCGGCCTGGGGCCGGAACCGGCCCAGGTAGTTGAAGCCGACCTGGGGGGCGGGGAACCGCGCCAGGACCGACTGGGTCTGCGGGTTGAGGTGGCGCAGCAGTCCGAAGCCGATGCCGTGGTCCGGCAGCTCCCGCAGCTGCTCCTTGACCCGCTTGAGCGCGTCGCCGGCGGCGGCGCCGCCCGCGTCGAGCCGTACCGGGAAGGCACTGGTGAACCAGCCGACGGTGCGGGACAGGTCCAGCTCGTCGGAGAACTCCTCGCGCCCGTGGCCCTCGATCTCCACGAGCAGCCCGCCCCGGCCCTCCCCGCGCCGGGCCCGCCACTCGTCCGCCGCCAGCGCGAGCGCCGTCAGCAGCACGTCGTTGACCTCGGCGTTCAGCACGCCGGGCACGGTGTCGAGCAGTTCGGCCGTCAGGGCGGCGGGCAGCTCGGCCCGCAGGTGCCGGGCGCTCGCCCGGGTGTCCAGCTCCGGATCCGGCAGGCGGCTGCCCAGCACCGGCTCCGGGGCCGCCAGCAGCCCCCGCCACAGGGGCAGTTCGCTGACCCGGCGGGTGGAGCGGGCGTGCTCGGTCAGCTCCCGGGACCAGCGCCGCAGCGAGGTCGCGACCGGGTCCGGCGCGGGCGTCCGGCCCGCCTCCAGCGCCTCGTACGCGGCCTTCAGGTCCGGGACCAGGATCCGCCAGGACACCCCGTCGACCGCCAGGTGGTGGGCGACGACGACCAGCCGCCCGGGCAGGGCGGGGCCGCGGTCCAGGAGGACGGCCCGCAGCACGGTCCCCGCCTCGGGGTCCAGCAGCTCGCGGGCGGCGGCCACCTGCTCCTCGATCTGCTCCGGCAGCGGGCGCCCGTCGGCGCTCACCCGGGTCAGGACCTGCTCCGCGCGGACCTCGCCGGGCGGCCGGACCTCGAGGGTCCACAGCCCCTCGACGGGGACGGCCAGCTTCAGCCGCAGCGCGTCGTGGTGGTCCAGTACGGCCTGCAGCGCGCCGGTGACGTGCCCGGCGCCGGCGCCGGCCGGCAGCTCCACCGCGACGTGCTGGCTGTAGACCCGGGCCGCGGCCGCCGAGGTCGCCAGCTGCTCGCGCAACTGGTGGGCGACGGGGAGCAGTCCGGTCTCGCCGACGCCGTCGTCGGCGGCCGTCACCCGTTCCCGTACGGGCGGTGCCGCGGCCGCGATGGCCGCCGGGGTGCGGTGGTCGAAGACGTCGCGGGCGCTGATCGTCAGCCCGGCCCGGCGGGCCCGGCTGACGACCTGGATGGCGCTGATGCTGTCGCCGCCCAGGGCGAAGAAGTTGTCCTGCGGGCCGACCTGCGCCCGGCCGAGCACCTCGGCGAACACCGCGGTCAGCAGCGCCTCGGCCCGCCCCGCGGGCGCCTCGTGGGCGGTGGGGGCGGGCCCCCGGGCCGGCTCGGGCAGGGCCTTGCGGTCCACCTTCCCGTGCGCGGTCAGCGGCAGCGCGTCCAGCACCAGCAGTTCGGCGGGGACCATGTAGCCCGGCAGCCGGGCCGCCAGCCCCTCCCGGACGGCGTCCGGCGCCCCCGGGCCGGCGGGGCCCACCACGTAGCCGGTCAGCCGGGCCCGGCCGGCCGGGTCCCGGTGCACCACGACCACGGCGTCGGTGACCGCCTCCAGCGCCCGCAGCGCCGACTCGATCTCACCGAGCTCGATGCGGTGGCCGCGGATCTTGACCTGGTGGTCGCGCCGCTCCAGGAACTCGAACCGCCCGTCGGCGTGCAGGATCACCTGGTCGCCCGTGCGGTACATCCGGGTACCGGGCGGGCCGTACGGGTCGGCCGTGAACACCGAAGCCGTGCGCGCCGGGTCGCCCAGGTAGCCGCGGCCGACGCCCGCCCCGGCCACGTACAGCTCGCCCGGGGTGCCCGCGGGCACGGGACGCAGCTCGTCGTCGAGCGCGAGGAGGCGGGTGTTGCGCACCGCCTTGCCGATGGGTGCGCTCGGCCGCCCGACGGGCAGGTTCGAGGCCGTCAGCACGGCGTGCGTGACGTCGTCCGAGCACTCGGTGGGCCCGTACGCGTTCACGACCGGGACCGCGGGGAAGCGGGCCGACCAGCGCGCGCACAGGTCGACGGGCAGCACCTCGCCGGTCACCATCAGCCGGCGCAGCGAGGGCAGCCGGGGCACGAGACCCGTGTCGTCCCAGGAGTCGAGGGCCGCCCGCAGCAGCGAGGGCACGACCTCCAGCACCGTCACGCCCTCGTCGGCCGTGAGCGGGAACAGCAGTTCGGGGTCGGCCGCGGTGTCCCGGCCCACTACCCGCACCCGGCCGCCGACGAGCAGCGGTGCGAGCATCTGCCACACCGAGATGTCGAAGGTCACCGGGGCGTTCTGCACCAGCGTGTCGATCTCGGACAGGTCGAGGTCCTCGATCTTGGCGAGCAGGTGGTTGGCCATGCCCCCGCGGTGCACCATCGCGCCCTTGGGCGTGCCCGTGGAACCCGAGGTGAAGATCGTGTAGGCGAGGTCCAGGTCGCGCCCGCGCGGCTCGGCCAGCGCGTCCGCCGGGTCCTCGGACCCGTCCGGCACCACCACCCGCACCCCCGTGCCGGCCGCCGCGGCGACGGTCTCGGCCAGCGGGAGCCGCTCCGCGTCGGCGACCAGCACCGTCGCCCCGCTGTCCCGCAGCAGCGCGACGAGCCGGGCCTCGGGGGCCGCGACGTCCAGCGGCACGTAGCTGCCGCCGGCGCCGACCGCGGCGAGCACGGTGGTGACGAACCCGATGCCCGGGGCGGCCAGCACGGCGGTCGGACCGGTGTCCAGCCGCCTCGAGAGGGCGCTCGCCCGGCCCACCAGGGCGGCATAGCCGATCTCACCGGAGTCGTCGATGACGGCGGTGCCGCCCGGGTAGGTGCCCGCGGTGCGCCGGACGCGCTCCACGAGGCCTTCGAACGGGCTCTCGTCCACGGTCCCCGAACCGGCGGCGATCAGCGCGCGCACCGACTCCTCGTCGAGGGTGGCCAGCCGGGCCAGCGGGGTGTCGTCCCCGGCGGCGACGAACTGCTCGAGGAACCGGGCCAGTCCCTGCGCGTGGCCGGTCAGTTCGGCGAGGGTGTAGCGGGCGCTGTTGCCGCTGAGGTGGACGGTGGTGCCGCCGTCGGGGGCGTCCACCAGGGTGATCTCGAAGTCGTCGATCAAGCCCGTGGACAGGTTCTCCACGGTCACCTCGCACGGGCCGAGCGCGAGGCGCGTCTGCTGCGGCAGGATGTTGACCAGCGGCCCGAACGGCCGCCGGTCGTCGCTGCGCAGCCCCATGTCGCGGCGGATCGCGCTGACCCGGCGGCGCTGGTGCTTCAGGATCCGGGTGAACTCGCCGGAGGTCTGCCGCAGCAGCTGCGCGCGCGTGGTCGCCGGCGCGACCTCCACCGCCAGCGGCAGCGTGTTGGCGACCATCCCCGGGACCGCCCGCATCAGCGCGCCCACCCGCGTGGTCACCGGCACCGTCAGCAGCACCTCGCGCCGGCCGGTGCACCGCGCCGTGTAGGCGGCGATGGCGGCCATCACCACGGTCGGCCAGGTCACCGACGCGTCCGCGGCCAGGCCGCGCAGCGCCCCGGCGGCGGACGCCGGCAGCTCGAACCGGGCCCGTACGAAACCGGATCCGGGCTCCGCGTCACCGCCGGACAGGGTGACCGGGGCGGGCGCCGCCGGGAACCGGCCGGACCAGAAGCGCGCGTCGCGCTCGGCCTGGCGGGAGACGGTGTAGGCCTGCTCGGCGTCGATCAGCGCGCTCAGCGGGGGCAGCCGGCCCTCGTCGGCCGAGACCCCGGCGAGCAGGGCCTCGTACAGCTCCGTGAGACGGCGCCAGAACACCACCTGGCTGTAGCCGTCGCACAGGAAGTGGTGGATGCACATGTAGAAGAGCGAGCGGTCCCCGGCCAGCCGCAGCAGCGCGAGCCGGAAGAGCGGTCCGCCCTCGGGGTCGAACGGCGTCTCGAGGTCCGAGGCCATCCACACCCGGGCGGAGCCCAGCGGATCGGCCGACCCGGCCAGGTCCACGGCGGTGTAGGGCAGTTCGCCGAGCGGCTCGACGCTCTGGCGCGGCTCGCCGCCCGCCGTCTCCAGGAAACGGGCGCGCATGCACTCGGCCTCCTCGGCCAGCAGCCGCGCGGCCTCCCGGAACAAGGCGGTGTCCAGCGGGCCCCGGATGTCGAGGTAGCCGGCCGTGTTGTAGGCGAAGCCGCCGCCGGAGAGCTGCTCGTCGAACCAGATGTCCGCCTGCCCGGCGGAGAGCGCCAGGACCTGCGTGCGGTCGTGCGCGCCGTGCGTGTGCGTCGTGTCGGTCATGTCCGCCGTGTCCGTCGTGTCCGTCATCGGGGTCCCCTGCTCAGTAGCCTCGTGGCGGTCGCGCCGCGCAGCGCCTCGGCGCCGTAGATCTCCTCGACCCACTGGTCGTTGTAGAGCGTGTCCAGGTAGCGGTCGCCGAGGTCCGGCGCGATCGCCACGGCGGTGATCCCCGGGTCCGGGGCGCAGCGCTCCAGCCAGCTCAGGGCCCCGCTGACGACCGTCCCGGTGGAGCCGCCGAAGAGGAAGCCGCGGTCGGCCAGCCGGCGGCACACCCGGATCGTCTCGGGCTCGGTGACGTGGACGACGTCGTCGACGAAGGACTCGTCGAGGATGTGCGGGCGGACACCGGTGCCCAGGCCCGGGATGGACCGCGGGCCGGGCGGGGTGCCGAAGGTCACCGAGCCGACGGTGTCGATGGCCACGATGCGCACGGACGGCTTGGCCTGCTTCAGGTAGCGGGCCGAACCCATCAGGGTGCCCGTGGTGCCCGCGCCGACGAACACCACGTCGACCTCCGGGAAGCTCTTGAGCACCTCGGGGCCGGTGGTGTTGAAGTGCGCCAGCCAGTTGCCCGGGTTGACGTACTGGTTGAGCCAGACGTAGCCGTCGTTCCCGGCGACCAGCCGCTTCACGTGGTTGATGCGCGCGCCCAGGAAGCCGTCCACCGGATCGGGCTCGGTGATGACGTGGACCCGGGTCCCCAGCGCCTCCATCAGGCGGCGGGCGCCCAGGGTGCAGCGCGAGTCGGTCACGCAGGTGAAGCGGTAGCCGCGGCTGCTCGCGAGCAGGCTGATGGCCACGCCCATGTTGCCCGAGGAGCTCTCCACGAGCATGTCGCCGGGGCCCAGCTCGCCGCTGCGCTCGGCCGTGGCGATCATCTCGGACGCGGCTTTGAGCTTGATGGAGCCGGCGAAGTTGAAGCCCTCGCACTTCAGATAGAGCGGACGACCGGAGATCCATTCGAGGTCAACGTAGAGATCGTCGACGTTGAACTCCTGCGGGGCGGATATGACAGGCACTGGACGACTCCCACCTACGGCCGATGCGGCGCAGCTCAGCTGTTCCCATAGCGGTCGAGTTCATCGAAGAATCCGTTGATGAAAAGCAGTTCGCCGGACCGGTCGAGCTCGTCGTGGACGAACCGGCCGAGGGCCAGGTCGAGCACACCGAGGCCGAACGGGGAGAACACGAGCGTGCGGGCCGGATCGGGCCGGACCGCGCCGGTGAGCACGTCGTACAGCGTCCCCGTCAGGAAGTCCCGCCCGCCGGTGGCCTGTTCGGCCAGGTGCACCGAGGTGTTGGCTTTCAGGCAGTGCTCGACGTCGTCGACGACGTTCTCGGCCGACAGGACCACCTCCGGCGCCAGGTCGCGCAGGGACACGTTCAGCACGAGCGGCGCGTGCGCGAACCAGCCCGGGTCGGCCACGTACGGCTCCCCGGCGACGGTGGCGAAGACCACCAGGTCGCTGGCGCGGATCAGCTCCTCGGCGCTCTCGTGGACCACGGGCCGGCCCGAGTGGCCGCCGCCCGTCAGGTACCCGGTGAAGGCCCGGGCGTGGTCGGCCGACAGGTCGTGCACGCCGACCTCGTCGAACTCCCAGCCGGTCGCCGCCAGGTACGTGTGGATGAAGCGGGCGATGAGCCCCGTACCGACGAAGCCGACCCGGCGCGGGCGGTCGCCTCGGCCGCGGCTGAGCACGTCCGCGGCGAGGGCCGCCGAAGCGGCGGTGCGCGCCGCGCTGATCACCGAGGACTCCAGGCAGGCGAACGGGTATCCGGTGGCCTGGTCGTTGAGGATCAGGACGGCGGACGCCCTGGGCAGCCCCGAGGCGACGTTCGCCGGGAAACTGGAGATCCACTTCAGGCCGTCGACACCGGAGCGGTCACTGCCGAGCGAAGCCGGCAGGGCGATGATCCGGGAGTCGGGCCGGTCGGGGAAGCGCAGGAAGTAGGAGGGCGGATTGACCGTCTCCCCGCCGCCGTGCATCCGGTACGCGGCCTCCACCAGCTCCACGACCTGCTTCTCGCGGCCCCGGAGGACGGAGTTGACCTGCGCTCCCGGCACGACGGCGAAAGTGGGGCGCCCACCCTGCTCCGACTGCGACATCTGATCCACACACTCCCTGACACAGGCGATCCGGACACGCTCATCGTTGGGAACGGCGCTGACGCGGCACTGACCGCGAACTGACCCGCCAGGGGGTGTCCCGCCGGCCGTCCCGGCCCGCGCCCGGCCCCGGCCGCCGCCGTGCCGGGGCACGCCCCGGGCCCGGAGGCTGGTCAGTCCGGCGTCAGCACGCGGTCAGCCGAGCCCCATAGTTTGCGGCGCATGACCTCATTGGTGGCGGTGTCAAGCCATCTGCCGGGCACGGTTGCGGTGGATGCCCTCAAGGAACCCCTCGGTCTCGACGACCAGCAGGTACGCCGGTTCACGCGCCTCTACGGCCTCGACCGGATCTGCCACGCCCCCGACCAGCGGGAGGCCGAACTGCTGCTCGCGGCGGCCGGGAAGCTGGAGGGCCTGGCCGGCACGGAGGACCGGATCCGCTACGTGATCCGGGCCAAGGGCCTGCGCACCACGGCCCCGTACCCGGTCAGCCCGCTGCACGAGGTGCGCGACGCACTCGGACTGCGCCACGCCAGGACCTTCGCGGTCGCCGACCACGGCTGCGCCACCGGGCTGCTCGCCATCGACGTCGCCGGGATGCTCCTGGAGGCGGACGGCGACCCGGACGCGCTGGCCCTGGTCCTGGCGGGGGACAAGACCCTGACCCCGTTCTCGCAGTGGGTCGCCGACGTCTCGATCATGGGTGAGGCCACCGCCGCCGTCCTGGTCGGCCCGGGCGGCGACCGGGACCGGATGCTCGGCTACGCGGCCCGGCTGCACGGCCGCGAGGACGGCCTCATCGACCTGGTCGGCGACCTCGCGAAGGAAGCCGTACGCATCTACCAGGACGCCCTGGCCGAGGTCGTCGGGGCGGCCCTGGAACAGGCCGGGCTCACCATCGCCGACATCGACCTGGTCCTGCCGCACAACGTCAACCGGGTCTCGTGGACCGTCGCCGCCAAGAACCTCGGCATCCCGAACGACAAGATCTACCTCGGCAACATCGGGGCCACCGGCCACTCCTTCTGCGCGGACCCCTTCATCAACCACCGGTCCGCGACCGAACGCGGCCTCCTCAAGCCGGGCGACCACTACCTGATGACCTCGGCGGGACTCGGCCAGTCCTTCGCCGCGATGGTCTTCCAGCACTAGGGCGGACGAGATGAACGCGACAGGCACGACGGGCACGGCCGGCGCACCGCGCAGCGACTTCGGCAGCCGGCTCAAGCAGGCGGTCACCGGGGATTCCGGCACCCCGCTGGTGTTCCTCGGCAACTTCGAGGTCGAGGAGGTGTGGGCCCGCGGCGAGCACACCCTGCCCCGGTTCTCCGCCGCCTCCGGCAGCGCGGTGGTCAACCGCATGGACGAGTTCGCCCTGCTGCTGGCCGGCGAGGGCGACCACGTGGTGCTCAAGACGGCACCGGACCCGGACTACCTGGCGTACCTCAGGAGCCTCGGGCTGGCCCTGCCCACCCTCCACGTGGTGGCCGCCCAGGACTCCCAGCGCAACGTCACCCAGGACGTCCTGGCCGACCCGGCCCTGCTGGAGCGGCTGCGCGCACTCGCCGCCCAGGGCGCCCGGCTGCTCCCGCACGGGGTCTCCGTACTGGAGGAGGAACTGTCGCGGCAGACCGGACTGCCCCTGGCCGGCGCCGGCGCGGACCTCGCCAAGGCCGTCAACAGCAAGATCTACAGCCGCCGGGCCGCCGACGAACTGGGACTGCGCCAGCCCGCCGGCTGGACCTGCGAGAACGTCGACGAGCTCGCCGAGGCCCTCGGACACGCCCGGGACCTGATCGACCAGGGCCGGCGCACCGTGGTCAAGGAGGCCTTCGGGGTCTCCGGCAAGGGCATCGTCGTCCTGGAGAACAAGCGCTGGACCGAGCGCGTGCTGCGCATGGTCCGCCAGAGCGTCGAACGCTCCGGAGAGCCCCGGATCGCCTTCGTGGTCGAGGAGTGGGTGCCCCACCGCGGAGACCTGAACTACCAGTTCACCGTGGGCCGCGACCAGCAGGTGCACTTCGACTTCGTGAAGCGGGCCGTCACCGAGAACGGCGTCCACAAGGGCCACCGCTTCCCCGCCCACCTCACCGACGGCCAGCTGGTGGCCGTCCACGACGCCGCCCAGGCCCTCGGCAAGCGGCTCGCCGCCGACGGCTACACGGGCGTGGTCGGCGTGGACGCGCTGCTCGACGACGCCGACGGCATCTGGCCGGTCCTGGAGATCAACGCGCGCAACAACATGTCCACCTACCAGGTACGCCTCCAGGAACACCTGGTGGGCACCGGCCGCGTCGCGCTCGCCCGCCACTACCCGGTGCGCCTGGACCGGCCGCTGGGCTTCGCCCGGCTGCGCGAACTCCTCGGCGACCTGGTCCTGCCGGGCCCCGGCGGCTCCGGCCTGCTCGTCAACAACTTCGCGACCGTCAACGCCGGCAGCGGGGTCAACCCGGGCGAGCCGTTCGACGGCCGCCTCTACGGAATCCTGGTGGCCGCTTCGGCCGCCGAGCTGACCGCCCTCGACGAGGGCATCACCGCCCGGCTGGTGGCGGAAGGAGTGAGCAATGCCCGCTGAGTACACCCTGCAGGGGATCGGCATCACGGAACTCGCCGAGCGCTACGGCACCCCGCTGTACGTCTACGACGGCGACGGCCTGCGCGCCCGCATCACCTCGCTGCTGGACCGGCTGCACCCGCGGCTGGAGGTGTTCTTCTCGCTCAAGTCGAACCCGAACATCGCCGTGTGTGCACTGCTGCACGCCCACGGGGCCCGCGCCGAGATCTCGTCCATGACCGAGCTGGCCACCGCGCTCCGCGCCGGGGTCTCCCCCCGCGACATCATCTTCCTCGGCCCCGGCAAGAGCCGCACCGAACTCGCCGCCTGCCTCGACGAGGGCGTCTCCACCATCATCTGCGAGTCCTTCGGCGAACTGCGCCTCATCGACGAGCTGGCCGGCGAGCGCGGCACCACCGCGCGGGTCGCCCTGCGCGTCAACCCCGAGTTCGCCGTCAAGGGCTCCGGCCTGACCATGGGCGGCAAGCCCCGCCAGTTCGGCATCGACGAGGCCCAGCTGAGCGACCCGGCGGCACTCGCCGGCCTCACCCACGTCAGGCTCATGGGCGTCCAGGTGTACATGGGCACCCGCATCCTCAGCGAGGAGGCGATCGCCGAGAACACCGAGCGCATCCTCGAACTCGCCGAACGGGTCTCCGCCACGCTGGACTTCCCGCTGGAGCTGGTGGACATCGGCGGCGGCCTCGGCGTCGCCTACTTCGACAACGAGGACGACCTGGACTTCGGCGTGCTCGCCGACAGGATCAACCCCCTGATCGACAAGTTCGCCGCGGCCCACCCCGAGGCCCGCCTGGTGATGGAGCTCGGCCGCTACCTGACCGCCCCCTTCGGCACCTACGCCACCCGGGTCCGCTACGTGAAGACCTCCATGGGCGAGAACTTCGCGGTCGCCGACGGCGGCACCAACCACCACATGGCGGCCGTCGGCATCGGTTCCTTCGTCAAGCGCAACTTCCCCATGCGGCTGCTCAACCGCATCGACGAGCCGGCCACCGGCGAGTGGAACATCACCGGCCCGCTCTGCACCCCCAACGACACCCTCGGCAAGAAGGTGGCCCTGCCCGAGGTCCGCCCCGGCGACATCGTCGGCGTCGAACGCTCCGGCGCCTACGGCCCGAGCGCCTCGCCGGTGAACTTCCTCAGCCACGGCCACCCCGCCGAGGTCCTCGTGCTCGACGGCCGCGCCCACCTGGTGCGCGACCGCGACCGCCCCGACGACCTGCTGCGCAACCAGCACCTGCCCGACCACGACAGCCTCGCCCGGAAGGACATCACGCCATGACCGAAACCGCCCCCCTCGTGAGCGACGCGGAGCGCACCAGGGTCACCACGACCATCGCCCTCTCCCTCGGCGAGGTCCTCGGTCACGAGATCCCCGGGCTGACGGAGGAGTCCCGCCTCTTCGACCAGGTCGGACTCGACTCCAGCGGGGTCTTCGAGCTCCTGATGGCCCTGGAGGAGAACCTCGGCATCGAACTGGACACCGACCAGCTGGAGATGGCCCACTTCGAGTCGGTGCGCACCCTCGCCGACTTCCTGCTCGCCGAGATGGGCGCGTAGCCGTGTACAAGACGCCCGCGCCTCCCGTGGGCGCGCCCGCCCCCCGAGCCGCGGACAGGGCGCCGGACGCACCGCTCGACCCCGGGGCCGACGCCCTCCCCCTGTGGCTGGAGCGCGTGGTGCACCGGGAGTTCCCGGCCGGCTCCGGCCGGATCGACGACGCCTTCTCCGCCCGGCACTTCACCGACGTGGCCGGAGCGTACGGCCGCGACTACCGCCCGGACCTGGCCCCCTCCGGAGCCGGGAACACCTTCGCGGCGATGTCCCGGGCCCTGGTGGAGTCGGCCGGTCTGGACCGGGAGCCGGTCGGCGTGGCGATCGCCGCGCACGCCACCCCCGACCTCGACTGCCGTTACGCCGCCGCCACCTACCTCTCCGAGGCCTGGCCGCACGGGCCGCTGTCCTTCGGGGTCTCCGAACAGGGCACCGCCGCACCGTTCGCGGCGCTGCGGCTGGCCGCCGCATACGTGAAGCGCGGCGGGCTGCGCAAGGCGCTCGTCCTGGTGCTGGACCAGGCGACGCTGCCCTACGAGACGGGCGCCGGGCTCGGCGGCGACGCCGGGGCGGCCCTGCTCCTGTCGGCGCAGCCGGTGGCGGGCGCTGCGCGGCCGCTCGTACGGCACACCCCCGGGGTGGCCGTGGAGGACGTACGGTCCCTGCTGGCGGGCCAGCTGGCGCCGTTCGGGCCGGACGTCCTCGTGGCGGCCGGGCCCGGGATCGACCCGGGCCGGGACCTGCCGGCCGGCACCGGCGCGGTCCGGGAGACCGGCAAGGGGTTCCCGTGCACGGCACTGTGGGCGGCCCACGCGGCCCACGCGGCCCACGTCGCCGGTCCCGACGCCGGGCGGCCGCTGGTCCTGGTCGACCACGACCCGGTCTCGGGCGACCTCGGAGTCTGCGTGACGGGGGCCGTGACCGGGGCCGTGGACGGCGCCGGGGAGCGGCCGCGATGACAGCCGGTCCGGGGCCCGCCGGAGCGGTCTGGCACCGGATCGCCCGGGACGAGGGCCTCGCGCCCGCCCTCACCGCGCTCTGCGCCGCCGTACTGCCGGGCCGGCTGCCCCTGGGGCCGCACGGCCACGGAGCGGTGTCCCGGGAGATGCTGCTCAAGGCGGAGAGCGCCTGGTACGCCGGGCGGCCTGGGCCGCTGGACCCCGGCGGGCCCGAGGTCCTGCGCACGGAGCAGCTGCCCGGGGGCGAGCTCGTGATGGTGCGCCAGGAGGTGCCGACCGGTGCCGAGTACGGGCCCGGAGGGGCCGGCACGGACTGGTCGGCGGGACTGCTGTGGGTGCGTCTCGGGCTCTCGGAGGCGCTGCGGGAGCGGGTGGTGGCCCACCTGACCGGCCGCACCACGGGTGACGTCCCCCTGATCCGGCAGCAGTTGGTGAAGGCGGCCGTGGCCGACGCCCTCGTCGACCACCTGGAGATCCGGGCCGTGCTCACCGACGCCATGCCCGGGGAGCTGAATCCGGCCGCCGTCGAAGACCTGCACCGGCAGCTGACGGCCACCGACCGGGCCCAGGTCAAACTGCTCGGCGCATCCGGCTATCTGGCCGACGGGCCGGGCCAGACGGGTTATGTGTCGGAGCTGGTGGCCGAGGCGTACGCGATGGCCGGAAGGGCCGAGGAACCGCAGCTCACGCGCGCGTCCGCGGCCGGAGGAAGATGCTGGTAGACACCGGCGCCTGAGCTGTTCCGGGGCCGGGGTGTGAAACACGCACCCCGGCCCTTTTTCACGCCCCGGCGCCGGAGGGGCGAATTCCGGACAGTTCTCGGCACGGCCCCCCGCCCGGTTGACGGCTACAACTATCACCTGTCACTCTCGACTTACAGGTAATAGCGCGGGCTTTCATATCTCGTGACGCGAGCCCCGACCGGGAGACGCAGGAGTGGAAGTGGACGAGACAAGCAGGGACAAGCGGTTAACGGTCCGACTGGCCGCCTGGAGCGCACGCCACCCGTGGCGCGCGATGGCGGGCTGGCTGGTCCTCGTGGTCGTCTGCCTCGCGGCCGGCGCGATGTCCGGGACGCGGCAGGCGGACAGCGTGGACTACCGGGTCGGCGAGGCCGGCCGGGCCGAGCTCATCGCCGAACAGGGCGGGATCCTCGACCCGCTGAAGGAGTACGTGGTCATCACCCCGGCCGGCGCCGGCGGCGCGCCGCTTGACCGCGGCGCGGCCGAGGCGGCCGGCCGGGACACCGTCTCCCGCATGACCGGAGCCCCCTCCGTCGGCGAGGTCGGCGCCCCGCAGTGGTCCCCGTCCGGACAGGCCCTGCTGGTCCCCTTCACGGTCGAGGGCGCGGACTCCGCGGTCTCCGCCGACATCCCCGCACTGCTGGAGCGCACCCGGTCCGTGCAGCAGGCCCACCCCGAGGTCAAGGTGGCGCAGACCGGCCACTTCTCGATGGGCAAGGGCGTCTCCGAGTCGATGGGCAAGGACCTCGCCGTCGCCGAGCGGATCACCCTCCCGCTCACCCTCGTCATCCTGATGGCCGTGTTCGGCGCCGTCGTCGCCGCCGGGGTCCCGGTGCTGCTGGCGCTCTCCGCGGTCGCCGCGGCCATGGGCCTGTCCCAGCTCTTCTCCCACGTCTTCCCGAGCGTCGGCGCCAACAACAGCCTGATCCTGCTGATGGGCATGGCCGTGGGCGTCGACTACTCGCTGCTGTTCATCAAGCGGGTCCGCGAGGAGCACGCCCGCTCCGGGGGCCGGCTCTCGCAGGAGGCCGCCGTACGGATCGCCGCCGCCACCGCGGGACGCACCGTCATCGTCTCCGGCTTCGCCGTGATGGTCTCGCTGGCCGCCCTGTTCGTCGTCGGCGACGTGGTCTTCTCCTCCCTCGCCGTCAGCTCCATCACCGTCGTCGCCATCGTCATGGCCGCGACCCTGACCGTGCTGCCCGCCCTCCTGGTCAAGCTCGGCCGGGCCCTGGACCGGCCACGGCTGCCGCTGCTGGGCCGCCTCGCCGACCGCTCCGCCGCCTCCGCCGCCGGGTCCGGCGGCCCCGGCCGGGTCTGGAAGCGGCTGCTCGGCCCCGCGACCCGCCGTCCGCTGGCCACCCTGATCGCCGGAGTCGCGCTGATCGCCGGACTGGCGCTGCCCGCCCTCGGCATGCAGCTGTCCTCCACCGAGGTCAGCACGCTGCCCAAGGTCGAGGCCGTACAGGCCCGGGACCGCATGATCGACCAGTTCCCCTCCGAGGGCGCCTCCTACCTCGTGGCCCTCAAGGCCGTCGGCGAGGGCACCGCCGACACGGCCGCGCAGGCCGCCGACAGCCTCGTCCGGGCCGCCGGCACCGAACCGCTGCTGCGCTCCGACGAGGTCCCGGCCCTGCGCACCTCCGCCGACGGCCGCACGGTCACCATCCTGCTGCACACCGCCTACGCCATCGACTCAGAAGCCGCCCGCCAGACCCTGGACCTCGTACGCGGCACCCTCGTCCCGGCCGCCCTCGCAGCACACCCGGGCACCGACGCGGCCGTCTCCGGCGACGTCGCCCGCAACGCCGACGTGCTGGCCCACCAGATGGACGCACTGCCCTGGGTGATCGGCGCGGTGCTCCTCCTCAGCCTGGCGGTCATGTTCCTCGCCTTCCGCTCCGTCGTGATCGCGCTGGTCTCCACCCTGCTCAACGTGGCCTCGGCGGCCGGCGCACTCGGACTGCTCGTCCTGGTCTTCCAGTCCGACTGGATGCAGGACCGGCTCGGCTACACCTCCGACGGCTTCATCGTCTCCCGCGTGCCGCTGTTCCTCTTCGTGATCCTCTTCGGACTCTCCACCGACTACAACGTGTTCATGGTCAGCCGGATCAAGGAGGCGGTGGCCGAGGGCCGTACGGCCGCGCAGGCGGTACTCGAGGGCATCGGCCGCTCCGGGTCCGTGGTCACGGGCGGCGCCGTCGTCATGGTCTCCGTCTTCGCCAGCTTCGTCTTCACCAACCTGCTGGAGATGAAGCAGCTCGGCTTCGGCCTGTGCGTCGCGGTCCTCCTGGACGTCCTGGTCGTCCGGATCCTGATCCTCCCGGCCCTCCTCAACCTCCTCACCCCCCTCCTCTGGTGGCCGGCCCATACCGCGCCGCGCCGGGGTGGCCGGACCCGCACCACCGGGGCCGCCCTCACCCGGACCGCGCACTGAGAGCCCGCCCGGCAAGGCCCCGGGGACCGTCGGCAGACGGTCTCCAGGGGTCTTTGTCATAAGTGGGCCACACCGAGGAGGAGTACCCCTGGCATCGTCTGGTGCGGGTGGCGTCGGCCCGCGCTCGCCGCGCATCACGCCGCTCCGGGGCGCCCGGCCGCCGTGGTGGTATCGGCGGCCCATCGCCGTCGTGGTCGCCACCGCAAGCCGGTGCGCGCCCTGAAACACCACGGCCGTCGTGCCGGTCCCAGGCCGTGGTGGGCGCACCGAGTGATTGAAATGGCGTGGCTGAGGCAGGTGGGTGCTTGAGCGAGGCGCCCGTACACCGGAACCGTGTGCGCGCCGAGTTGGGCACACCTTCTGTGGCTGAGGCCGAGGGGGAGAGGTCGTGGAGGGCCGGCATGGTCAACCCGGCGCGCGCAGTCACGGAAGTCGATGCCACTTCAAAGAAGGAGCGCCTTTCTGATCTGCGCCTTCGCTGTTGATATGCGCAGCCCTGCTTCACACTACGGAGGGGTAATGAGTCCCCCAGTTGCACACAAGGGCCCCACGCCCGCTTCCGCCGACCGCCGGAACAGGCAAGCCCGGAAACGAGAAATCGAGGTTCGCATCGTGGAAGTAAGTGTGAAGCCAAGCTTCTCACTTGATAGCGTTTGGGTGTGGCAACGAGAAGCAGCGCACGTATGCGTGCGACGCGTACCCGCGTCCAGGTCGCAGAGGCCGTCGCGTCCCTCATTCAGCCTGGCGAGTCGGCTGACATCACCATTCGAAGAAGAGGCTCGTACACCATGCTCGTCATCACGGACGCAGCCATGAACGGCGAGGACACCGGCCCCATCCACGTCGTCATCAGCCTGGACTTCCTGCGCCATCTGCCCGACTACAAAATCGGCTCGCTGGCCAAGGACGCCTTCTGGAAGATCGTGGGCGCGCTCGCCGAGACCGACGAGAACGGCCGCTACCCGCACATGAACGAGAACGGCGAGGTGGCCATCAAGCAGGACGAGCTGGCCGCCGCCCTCGGGGTCAGCCGCCGCTCCATCAACACCGCCGTGGGGCAGTTGATGGAGCGCTCGTTCATCTGGAAGTCCGGGCGCGGCCGCTACCAGATCCACCCGTACATCCTCTTCTTCGGGACCTCCACGGCGCAGGCGCGGGCCATCGGCTACGCCGAAGCGAAGCGGAAGGACGGACACCTCCCGCCCATCCCCCGTCCCGGCGCGGTCATCGCCCACCAGATCGGCGAGGACGGCGTGACGGACATCATCGCCTGACCTCAGCCCGTTCGGCCCCCTGCGCCCCAGTGGCCCAGGGGGCCGACGCGTCGCTGAAGCTCGCCAAGCGAGGCCGCCCGGTGGAGCGGTCAGCAGTGACCTGGCCGTGGGCGACGGTTGCCCGTCAGAACAGCGCCTCTCTCAGTGATCCGCTGGACATGAATGGCGAGGGCGCCGAGGGCTTCCTTCTCCGGTCCGTAGACGGGCGGACCTCTACCTCCAACCTTCGAGGGAGACCTCCGGACCTCCCGCAAGGTACCGGTGGAGGGCGCTTGAGGTGGTGTCCACGAATTCCTCGGGGATGGAATCGGTGTCGACCCAACAGACTTGCGAGTGCTTGTGCGGTTCGCGGTTTTCGGGTTCGCCGGTCCATTCGTGGGCGGCGAAGACGACGGTGAGGAAGCCGTTGGGGGCTTCGACGCCCCAGGCACCGTGGATGATGTGGGCGACCTTGAGCGACTCGGGCTTCACTGTGAGGCCGGTCTCCTCGTAGAGCTCGCGGACCGCGGTCTCGGTGATGGGCTCACCCGGCTCGCTCTTGCCGACGGGTAGGTCCCACATGCCCTGGGCGAACTTGGCGTTCTCGCTGCGCTGGAGGAGGACGACGCGGTTGGCGGCCTTGTCATGGACGATGACCGCGGCGACCAGCAGGGTCATGGATTCGAGCGCCGGCTTCAGGGCCTTCGGCTGATCGCCGGTCTGCTGGGCCACGGTGTTCCCTTCGTCGGACGGGTTGTTGGGCATGTTAGGCGAGGGCCTCGCAGGCGCGGCGGGCCAGATCGGCGGCACCGGGAACGCGGCGGCGCTGGTAGACCGCGAGCGTGGAGCGGATCGAGGTGATCGCCTTGCGGGTGCGGTCTGAGGTCATGCCCTCCATGAGGACCAGGGCCTGGGTCCAGGCGGCGACCGCCTCGTCGGCGCGGGCCTGGGCAGCGAGGCTGTCGCCGAGGTCGGCGTGAGTGAGGGCGTGGACCCGCTTGTACTTCTCGGGGTCCCAGCGGGTTAGGGCATCGCGGTGCTGCTGCTCAGTTCCGATGTGGTCGGCGAGATCGGTCAGGGTGCGGGCGGTGTGGCTGGCCACGGTGCCGGCAGCGGGGCCGCTGACGCAGGAGTAGCTGGGCTGGGGGCCGTCGTCGCGGAGGAGCGCGCCTTCGGCGGCGAGCAGGGCGCGTGCGGCCAATGGGTTCTCGTTGGTGGCTGCGTAGGCGCGGGCGTGGGTGATGTGGAGCAGGGCCTCGGTCTGGCCGTCGACGTGGCCGAGACCTGCGCGTAGGGCGCCTTCGACGAGGTCTACGCAGTGGTGGGGCTGTTTGAGGCTGAGAGCCTGGTGGGCGAGGGCGCGCATCATCCAGGCGGCGTGGCCGTGGGGGTCGGCTTCGCAGGCGAGCTTGTAGCCGACCTGGTAGTAGCGCTGGGCAGCGCCTTCCTGGCCGAGGTCGTGGTGCTTCCACCCTGCGAGATAGGCGAGTTCGGCGACGGCGCCGAAGGCTGTTCGGCGTAAGGCATCGCTGGGGAAGCGTCCACGCAGCATGGGGGCGGCTGTGTCGGCGAGGTACGCCGTGACGGTAGTAAGGCCGTGCCCGCCACCGAGGCGCTCGTCGGCGGCGCTGAAGGCCGCGGTGATCTGCCGTACGACGTCCACGTCCTCCGCGCCGACCAGGGACGTGCCGGTGCGGGCGCGCAGCATGCGGGCAGTGGCTTCGTGGTCGTAGCCGAGCGGCATGGCGACGCCGGCGGTGGTGAAGGCCGCGATGGCGAGGAAGCGGCGGCGCTCGACGTCGGCCCGGCCCAGGTCGGTGACCGCGAGGACGGGGTCGGCTTCCATCGGCGCTTCGTCATCGCCGGCCTGGAGGCCGATCTCGGTCTGGGTGATCGTGCGCCCCGCTCGGCGGGACAGTGCCTCGGCCAGGTACTGACCTACCCGGCCGGACGGGGCGCGGGTGCCGTTCGCCCAGTGCGAGATGGCCGACTTGTTGGTCTGGAGGATCTCGCCGTTCTCGGCCGCGATACGTCGCACGTCTCTGGCGAGGGCCTCGTAGGTGCAGTCGACCGCCGCGATGACGTCGCGCAGACGGGAGTTGGGTTCTCTCGGCGCCGCCACGATCGCCTCCACTCCGGAGCTGTAAACCGCGTATACCGCTTCAACTGCCTTCCACCGTACCCACTGAGCGTGACCACCGGTTCACTTATCAGCAGCCGCCCGGAACGGCGCGACCGTGATCCAGGCTCCCCCTTGGTCTGGGCGGCACCCCGAAGTTCCGTACGCCCACACCGGGCTCGGGCATTCCTGTGCCCGAACCTGGCCGATCAGAGACGGAGACACGGTGACCACCATCGACACCACGGCCATCACGGTCGAGCTGCCCGAGGCGTTCGACCCGCGCTGGAGCCGCCTGCCCGGCATCCAGGTCGACGGCCGGCGCATCACGATCAACCCGGCCGAGTACTTCTTCCGCTTCGAGTCCAACACCTGGCTCGTCGCCGACTGGGAGCTGGTCAAGTCCCAGCTCCTGGACGTGGACGAGACGACCGAGAGCGCGGTCGAGCAGCTCGCGCTCGACTTCATCAAGCAGCACGGGGAGTCCACCTCCGACGCGGCCCGTGTCCTGGCCACCGCGTACGAGGTGTACGTGTACCTCTTCCGCGACGAGCACCTGGCCGGCCTCGGCCTGCCGCAGATCACCGCCGACCACCTGCGGATGCTCCGCGAGGCGGCCACGCTCATGGCGCTCAACAAGGTCGAGTTGGACGGGCACATCTCCAACGTCGGCCCGTGCTGGTTCTTCCCCGCCGCCACCTCCGTCGTCTTCGACCTGGACGACGAGATGGACGGGATGCTCGACGAGGTCTACCACGGCGGCTGGTTCAACGAGCACCGCCGGATCGAGTCCATCAAGGCCCACGCCGCCCTCGGCGGCCGACTCGTGCACGGCTGCCAGTCCGTGCCGGACCAGTCCGGCGGCGTGGTCGCGCCCTACGGTGCCTCGATGGCGAACTTCCGCGACGACCTCGCCGCGTTCAAGGCGGGCTGGATCGAGCAGGTCTACGCCCGCCGCGTGAACCCCGCCGCGTGACCCACCCGATCAGGCTCCGGGGTGGGCCGGCTTCTCTCGCCTGCCCCGGACGCCACCACCCCTCCCCGGAGCCCTCACGTGACCACGAATCCCAGTGCCGAACTCCTCGACAACCTGCTCACCGCGACCGGCCGGACCACCGCCGTACGGGAGGAGGTACGCGTGTGGTCCATGTCCGGCGTCGAGCGCGTGACCTTCCCCGACGGCTCCACGGCGATCTTCAAGTACGCCAAGAAGCCCTTCGACAGCGAGGACCAGGCCCTCCGGCTGGCCCAGACCCTTGGCGTTCCCGTTCCCCAGGTCCACGCCTCAGCCGTTCTGGACGGCTGGCTCGGCATGGTCATGGAGGACCTCGGACCCTCCGTCCGCGAGGCCGATGACCTCGACGGCGTCGCCGCGGCCGTGATTCTGCACAGCACCCGTACGGCTCCGCCCTCGCCCGTTCTCGACCAGGACCGGCTGCGCACACTGCCGGCCCGGGCACTGGAGCATCTCGAACGGCTGCGCAAGGCCGACCGGTGGCAGGACGCCGACGACGTCGAGGACGCGCTCGACCGGATCGCCCGGGCAGCTGAGGCCCGCTCGGCTGGAGCAACATTGGCGCCCTTCGGCTGGGTGCACTCCGAGTTCCACCCCACCAGCCTCCACATCGGTGAGCGCGGCTGGCGGCTGCTCGACTTCGCCCGCGCCTTCACCGGCCCCGGCCTGCTCGATCTCGCCAGCTGGCACGGCACCATCGAACCCCCGCACACTGTGCGCCTGCGCGTGTTCCTGGAGCAGTACGTCACCGCCGGCGGCACCCCCGACGCCCTCGCCCCGCGCGGCGGGCTCACTGCCGAGAGCTGGGCCCTGGGCTGGCACCGCATGTGGGCCGTCGAGTGGTTCATGGAGCAGGCCATCCGTTGGATTAACGACCCGGCCACCGACCCCGCCTACATTAAGGCCGTTCGCCGCCACCTCACCGACGTCCTCCACCTCCTGGAGATCTGACGTGCTCGCCCAGGCATCCCCATGGCACGCCCACGCCATCCAGCGCACCGCCACCGGACTCGCCGAACCTCTCTCCGTACCCACCCGGATGGAGTGGACCACGAGACCCAGCCAAGGGCCTGGAGCCGACGTCCTCGGCCCCGACCTGCGCGGCAAGCGACTCCTGGAACTCGGCTGCGGCCCTGGCCACAACGCAGCCCACCTTGCTACCCGCCATGGCGCCCATGTCACCGGCGTCGACCTGGTCGGCCTCCAAGTCCGCCGCGCGCGCTCCCACTACGGACGGCTGAACAGCCTCACCTTCGCCGCCGGCCACGCCCTGCACTACCTGCACGCCTCCGACGAGCAGTTCGACGCGGTCTACTCCGTCTTCGGTGCCGTCGGCCTCGTCGCCCCCGAGCTCCTGCTCCCGGCCATCGCCCAGCGCCTCACACCCGGGCGAGTGCTGGCCTTCTCTGTCCCCCACCCACAGCGCGGCGGTCGAAGCCCCTCCGGCGACGACCGGCCCCGCCGCGACTTCGTCACCCTGCCCGACCGCACTCGGCTCCCCATCGCCCGATGGGAGTTCGACACCGACCGTTGGGAGAGGCACCTCAGCCGGGCGGGCTTCTGGCTCGCTTCGGCCCAGGAGTTCAACGACCCCCGCATGGGCCACTGGCCCGCCACCCTGCTGGTCCGCGCACGCAAGCTCTGACCAGCCATTCGCCCCGGATTCCCCCGGAGGAACCGATGCGCCCGCCCTACCTGCTCCTCGACATCGACGGTGTCCTCATACCCTTCCCAACCGCAGACGGCTCGACCCCGGCCACGCACGCCCGCCACGACGTCGTCCCCACCGGCTGCAACGCCGACAACCCGGTCACCGTCTGGCTCAACCCCGCCCACGGCCCCATGCTCATGGATGTCATCCGCACCGGTCTGGTCACGCCGGTCTGGTGCACCAGCTGGCGCCAGGACGCCACCACCCTCATCGGGCCCCTCCTGGGCCTTCCGGACCTGCCGTACGTCGACCTGCCGCGCCCCCAGATCGCCACCAGCCACCCCAACGGCTACCTGTGGAAGCGCGACCACGTCGACGCCTGGTTGGCAGAGGCCCCCGTCGTCTGGATCGACGACGACTTCACCGGTCTCGACCATGCCTGGGCGGCGGAGCGCACCGCCAAGGGAAGGGCGACCCTCATCGTGCAGCCCGACCCACACCTCGGGCTGCAGCCCGGGCACTTGACCGAGGTCACGACGTGGGTCGCGCAGTTACCCCTAGCTCGGGCCGCCTGACGACTGATGCCCTCGCTGCCATGGGCAGCGAGGGCATCAGGGTGTGCTGCGGGCTCTGCCCGCCTGTGATGGTTTCTCAGCTTTGACCAGCCCCGAGGAGTACGCCATCGGGGCGGGCTCGCGCGTGCAGATGAAGGACTTCACCTCTCCGGGGCCGGAGGCCCACCCGTGCACCGATGTACGGCCCTACGACCGCCGGCCGACCGCCGTGCGACGGTCCCCGGGGCCTTTTCGTCCCTCTTGATCCGGGCTCGTGAGGATCTCACGGCGCCGCCCTACCGGCACCGGACCACGGCCTGCGCGTCCGCCTAGCCGCCAATGGCTCAATGACAGCAGGCCGCACCGTCCCACAGCCGCCGCGGCCGGAAATCTCGGGGGAGACACCATGGAAGTGCAGTTGCTGGGAACGGCCACCGTCGTATGCGGGGACGTGCGCCGCCCCATCGCGTCGAAGCGGGTGCGCACCGTGCTGGCCCTGCTGTCCCTGCCCCCGTGCACCCCTATGACCGCCGAACAGCTGATGGAGGAGCTGTGGGGCGGCGAGGAACTGGAGAACATGCGCAACGCCCTGCAGGCCAACGTCCTGCGGCTGCGCAAGATACTCGGCGCGCTGACCGGCCGGCGCGGCGACGAGATCCTCTGCACCGTCAACGGCGGCTACATGCTCGACCTGCCGAGGCACACCGTCGACGCCCAGCACTTCCTGGACCTGGCCGTACGCGGCTCCGCACTGGTGCGCTCCGACCCGTCCGAGGCCGTGCGGCTGCTGGAGGAGGGGCTGCTCCTGTGGCGCGGGCCCGCGCTCCTCGACATGTACGAAGGGCCGCGGCTCCAACTGGAGGCGGCCCATCTGGAGGAGCAGCGGCTGTGCGCGCGCGAGGACCTCATCGCCGCCAAGCTCGGCACCGGCGACGAACGCGGGGTCATCTTCGAACTGCGCCGGCTGACGTCACAGCACCCCGGGCGGGAGCGGTTCAGCGAACAGCTCATGCTCGCCCTGTACCGGGACGGCAGGCAGACCGAGGCCCTCGACGTCTTCCACCGCACCCGGCGGTGGCTGGTCGAGGAGCTCGGTCTGGAGCCCGGCCGCAATCTGTCGAGGATCTACCAGTCGATCCTCACTCAGGACGCAGTGCTGCTGAACTGACCGGCGGATCGAACCTCCGCCGGGAAGGGCGCGTCCCGGTCGATCCGGCCCGACAGGTACCCCTGGAAGAGGTTGAGCCGCTGCATGTGGCCGGTCCCCTCCAGGAACTCCATGGCCCGCGCGTCGCGCGCCAGCTTGTCCAGCAGCGGGTGCTCCAGCCTGGCGCCCGGCCCGAAGAAGGCACAGGCCCGGCGGGTCGCGTCCTCGGCGAGCTGGGCGGCCCGCACCTTCGCGGCCGACGCGAGGTGGCCGTTCTGGCCGTCCCGGTCCACCGCGGCCGCCGCCCGGTGCACGAGCTTGCGGGTCCCGGTGATCCGGCGGCCCAGCTCGTCCAGCCGGTCCCGCTCGGCCCGGCCCAGCGCCCGCCGGTTGGCCAGTACGTACGTGTGCGCCGCGCGGGCGATGCCCAGCGCGATCGCCGCCACGCCCGGCCGCAGCCGGTTGAAGGTCTGCACGAACGCCCAGGTACCGCGCCGGGTGGCGGACAGGTGCCGGCCCAGCACGTCCTCCTCGCGGATCCGCACGGAGTCCAGCTCGATCGAGCTGATCATCGCCCCGCGCAGCCCGATCATCGGCAGCGCCTCGGCCCGGAAACCCGGGTCCCCGGTGTCGGCCAGGACGGCGGTCACCCCGAGCGGGCCCGGACCCGTACGGGCGAAGACCACCGACAGCTGGGCACGGGCCGCGTTGCCCACGTACCGCTTGGCGCCGTCCAGGACGAAGCCGCCCTCCGGGGACGGGGTGAGGCGGGTGGTGAGCCCGCCGGCGTCCGAACCGCGGTCCGGTTCGGTCAGCGCGAAGCAGGTCCACAGCGGCTCGGCGGTCATCCGGCCGTAGAACCGCTCCTTCTGCGCGCGGTCGGCCAGTACGTCGACCAGCACCCCGGCCAGCAGCGGCCCGGGGGAGGCGACCAGCATGCCCGCGTCGGCGCAGGCCAGCTCCTCCATGATGACCGCGCGCTCCAGGGCGAGTTCGCCGCGGAAGCGGTGGCCGCCGATGGGCTCCGGGTCGTTGCCGTACTCCGCCGGGATGCCCATCGTCGCCAGGTAGCGCACGGCCGGCAGGTCGAGGTACCGGCGGATCGCCTCGGCGTCCGCGTCGATCTCCAGGGCGTGCTCGCGGAAGTCGTGGCCCCACTCCTGGAACTGGCGCCGCAGGATGTTCAGGCGCTCGTCGGCGATGATCATCCGCAGCCGCCCGCGTGTCCGTCGTCGGTGGAGCGCGCGCCCAGCCCGACGGCGGCCGGCACCGGCGCGGGAAGCTCCCGGGCCGGGACGAGCTTCGCGCGGATGTGCGCGGCGAACTCCGCCAGCCGGTCCAGTCCCCAGAACCGGCTGAACCGGTGCACGAAGAACGGGACGCCGAACACCCCGTCCTCCTCGATGTCCAGGAGCAGCCGCACGCCCTCGGCGCGCAGCCCCGGATCCTCGCTCGCACCCGCCAGGGCGCCGGGGTCCAGCCCCAGCTCCACGGCGATCCGCGCGATCACCGCCGGGTCGCAGATGTCCTGCCCCCGCTCCCAGCGGGCCCGGTACGCGGCCGCGATGAACGCGGACCCGGCCCCCTCGCGCAGCGCCACCAGATAGGCCAGGTGCGGGACCTCCCACACCGGGTCCCGGTCCACCGGCCAGGTCAGCGCGATCCCGCGCTCCTTGGCGATCCGGCCGACGTCCTGGAGGACGTACATGTGCTTGGCCCGGGACATCGGCGTGTACGGGAAGGACCCGCCGGCCTCGGCGAGCAGCTGCGCGCTGCGCTCGTCGGGCTCGAAGAACGGCCGCCACTCGACGGCGCCGGCCACGTCGGGGTAGCGCTCCAGCAGCTCGCGGTAGGCGAGCCAGGAGTACGGGCTGCGCAGGGAGAAGTAGAAGCGGGGGACCCGCTTGGCACCGGCCATCAGAGCACCAGCCCGCCGTCCACCCCGAACACCTGCCCGGTGACGTACGACGCCCGGTCGGACACCAGGAAGGACACCATGTCGGCGATCTCCTCGGGCCTGCCGAACCGGCCGAGCGGGATCCGCTCGGCCAGCCTGTCACCGGCCGTGTCGGACAGCGCCGCCGTCATGTCGGTCTCGATGAACCCGGGGGCCACCGCGTTGACGCGGATGCCGCGCGGGGCGACCTCCTTGGCGAGCGCCTTGGAGAAGCCGATGATCCCGGCCTTGGAGGCCGCGTAGTTGGTCTGCGTGGCGTTGCCGTACACGCCGGCCACCGAGGACATCGTCACCAGGGTGCCCGTCCCGCGCTTCATCATCGCGAAGACCGCCGCGCGGCACACGTTGTACGTGCCGTCGAGGTTGACCCGCAGCACGTCCTGCCAGGACTTCTCGTCGAGCATGATCAGCGGGTTGTCGCGCACGATGCCCGCCGAGGACACCACGGCGTGGACGGGGCCGAACTCCTTCTCGGTGGCCTTGACGAAGGACTGCACCTCGGACTGGACGGACACGTCGAGCCGCCGGGAGAAGACCGCGGCCCCGGCCGCCTCCGCCTCCTCGGCCGCCTGCCGGGCCGCCTCCTCGTTGGACTGGTAGCAGAACGCCACGTCGTAGCCGTCGGCGGCGAGCCGGGCCACCACACTGCGGCCGATGCCCCGCGACCCTCCCGTCACCAGCGCGACGCGCCTGCTGTCTGTCGACATCATGACCTCTCGGGGGTAGTGGTGTTCACGTGCGCCGGCGCGAGGACCTCCGCGCCGCGCAGCGCCAGCGTCAGCTGTCCGACCTCCAGGACCGGGGCGCCGGCCACGGTGCTGCGGCCGGTGACGATCACCGTGTCGCCGAGGTCGCGGACCATCTCGACCTCGTGCACCAGCACCGACCCGGGCAGCACGGGCGCGAGCGACCGGGCGCCCCTGACCCCCGCCAGCAGTGCCACCTGCCCGGCCAGTACGTCCGGGTTGGGCTTCTCCCAGCAGGCCAGCAGCACCGCGGACTGCGCCCAGGACTCCAGCAGCCGGCCCAGTGGGTAGGCGTACTCCTCCTCGGCGGCGTGCGCGGGGACCTCGCGGTAACAGGCCTCGGCCAGGCTGACCGCCTTGTGCGCGACCAGCCGCCGGCCCGGCTCGACCTCGACGACCCGGTCCACCAGCAGCGCCGGGGGGCGGTGCGGGATGACGGCGGCGATCGGGGCGGTTCCAGTCACGTGCTCTCCTGCGTGCGATGCGTCTGCGGTTCCGTCTGCGTCTCCGCCTGCGGTTCTGCCTGCGGGTAGTGGAGCCGGATCTCGGCCGCGGGCCGTGCGTCCGCCGAAACGGTCGCCCCGGCCCGCACGCCGTCCCCGTCCCGGGTGATGTGCGCCTCGACGACGACCTCCTCGCCCGGCCGGACCGGGCTGAGGAAGCGGGCCTTCTCCACGACGACCGGCCGGTGGGCGGGCCCGGGAACGGCGCCCGCCACCAGGTCGTGGACGTAACCCACCAGGCTGAACCCCGGTACGAGCGGGAAGCCCGGGTAGTGCCCGGCCAGGAACGGGTCGTCGGCGCCGACGGTCACCGTGCCGCGGACCACCGGTGCGGCGGCGCCCTCGGGCTCCCGTTCCGCAGCCGTGTCCGCGGCGGCCCCCGGCACGCCGGCGTCCTGCGCCGCGGCCATGACCAGTGCTTGCTCCAGCATCATGGTGTCCTCCTACAGCGCGAGCAGCGCGCAGCCGACGGTGCCGTCCCGGTCGATGCCGGTGACCAGTGCGAGCCCGCCCGGGCTGCCCCCGGCGGCCTCGGCCAGTACGGCCGCCACCTGGAACGCGGTGGCCGCGGCGGACGCGTCGCCCACCAGCGGACGGCACCGCAGCCACTTCGGCCCGGCACCCGGCGCCAAAGCGGCGAGCACCGCGGCCTCCTCGCCGGGCGTGCCCAGCGGAGCCACGACCGTCACGTCCCCGGCCGGCACCCCCGCGTCCTCCAGCGCCCCGCGCACACAGGCGGTGAGCGCGGCCCCGGCATCGGCCGGGTCCTGGTAGGCGCGGAAACGGGTGCCGAGGAGGGTGGCCAGCGGGGTGCGCCCCTGGGCCCGGGCCTCCCCGGCCGGCTCCAGCAGCCAGGCCGCTCCGCCCTCGCCGAGCGGGGTCCGCTCCTCGCCCGCCGCGTGCCACTCCAGCCAGGCCCGCTGCGCCGAGAACTCCTCGGCGCTCCCGCACAGCACGCGGTCGCAGTGGCCGGCCCGGAACAGCCGGGCGGCGTAACCGAGGGCCAGCAGTCCCGTCAGCCAGCCGCCCGAGATGGTGGTGTTGGGTCCCTTGACCCCGTACCAGATGGCGCTCTGCCCGGTGGCCCGGTTCATCACCGTGTTGGGGAAGCGCGCCGGGTCCACCAGGTACGGGCGCTCGCCGGTCAGCGAGTCCCGGGTGAAGTCCATGATGCTCTGCACGCTCCCGGAGCCGGTGCCGAGCACCAGGCCGACCCGCTCGGGCCGCTCCAGCAGCCCCTCCCCGGCGGCGTCGAGCAGCCGCCCCACGGTCGACACCGCGAGCGCGGTGACCCGGTCCATGGTCCGGGTGCCCTTCTTGCCCAGAGCCCCGGCAGCCGTGAACTCCGGTACCAGAGCGCCCAGTTCGTACGGGTTCTCCTCCACCGCGGTACCGAGCGGCGCGACGGCGCTGCGGCCCTCCCGCAGCCCGGCGGCGAAGGCCTCCACCCCCACTCCGAACGGCGAGACGACCGACCACGCCGAGAAGACCAGCTCGTCCCCGGCCGCCCGGCTGGCGTCCGCCCGGTCCGTCAGGGCGGCCGTCCCGGCCGTCATGCCGAGCCCCGCCCGGCCGTCTTGCCGGCCTTGCCGTTCAGCCCGTTCAGCAGACGGTCGTCGAACTCGACCAGGCTCCAGTCGCGGCGGTTCTCGATCACGGCCCAGCCGTGGGTGATCCGGCCGGTGGAGGTGGGCACCAGCACGCCGTCGCGCAGCACGTAGGTGTCCTGACGGGCGGTGTAGGTGTGCCGCTTGAAGACGTTCTCGACGGTGTAGACCGTGTAGAGGGTCTCCTCCATCCGGGCCTCGTCCAGGATCGTGATCTTGGAGTGGGGGACGACCGGGATCCAGTCCTGCTCGTCGAGCAGGGTCTTGATCGAGACCCCGCGGTCCTCCAGGAAGAGGTCGACGACCTCCTCCATCTGCCGCAGGTAGCCCGACATCTGCACGCGCTCGGTGAAGTGGCAGTAGAAGTACGGCATCCGCCACGCCCACCCGAAGGCGTTGCGGCCCTCGGTCAGCACGTCGAGCGGGTCCGCGCCCTCGGGCACCGCGATCGGCTCGGCGCCCGCGCCCAGCCCCTCCACCACGTACGGGGCCAGCGCGGCCGGCGGCTCCTCCACCGGGTGGCCGCGGCCGTCGAGGCGCAGCTGAACGGCGACCTTGGAGACGACCGCCTTGACCGTCTCGCCCCCGCGCCGGACGGTGAACTCGACGACCAGGCGCTTCCCGTCGCCCTTGTCCGGGGCGGGGCGCACCACGGCGGTCGCGACGTCGTCGATGTGGAAGGCCGTCAGGATCTTGGTGTCGATCTCGGTGATGTCGGTGCCCAGACCGAAGCGCTCGTACAGCTCGCCGGCCGGGAAGCCGTGCTGGCGCAGGTGGTCGTAGACGGCCTCCTCGACCATGTAGTTGACGTGCTTGAAGCCGATCCACGTGCAGATGTTGGAGCCCTCGTAACGGGGCCGGATCTCCAGGCTCGTCGAACCGTCCGTGGCGGCGGCGGTGGTGCTGTTGGTCATGACAACTCCAGTCCAAGGGAAGAGATGAGCGGCGGCTCCACCGGTGCGTCCGGGGCCTCACCGCGCAGGAAGCCGGACACCAGGCCGGCGAAGGGGCCGGGGCGCTCCAGCATCGGGAAGTGCGCGCAGTCGTCGAGCAGCTCGAACCGGGCCCCGGGCACGCCCGCCGCCAGGGTCCGGCCGTCCTCGGGCCGCGCCGCGCTGTCCCGCGAGCCGGACAGCACCAGCAGCGGAGCGCGGACGGCGCCGAGGTCGAGGAAGGGGGAGCGCAGGTAGTTCTCGAAGAACCGCATCCAGCCGTACGGTCCGATGCGGTCGCGCAGCTGGAGCGCCATCCAGTCCCGGTGGGCCTTCGTGTAGCGGCCCGTCTCGCCGACGGCGAGGGCCTCCTCGAAGACGCGGTGGAAGTCGTTCAGGTAGTACGAGATCACCGACCAGTCGAACTCCTGCGGACTGGACCGGTGGAACGGGCTGACCAGCACGGTCGGCCGGGGTGCGATCCGTCCGCCCGTGTAGGCCTCGGTGAGCAGGTTCGCGGCGTACGAATGGGCCACGACCGCGTCGAAGCCGGCGCCGTCGTCCGGGCCGCCGCCGCTGCCGCTGCCGTCGATCAGATCCACCAGGAACCGGGCCGGGTCGGGCAGCGAGCCCCAGCCTTCGCTGCCGGCCATCGCGGCCCACGGCAGCTCGACGTCCCACAGCTCGAGCTCCGGCGCGGCCAGCGGTACGAACCGGTCCCAGACGGAGGCCTTCCCGCCGAGGCCGTGCAGCAGGAGGGTCCGCAGCGGTCGGCCGCCGGTGGGGTCGGCGGCCCGCCGCAGGCGGGGGAGCGAGCGGCTCACGCCGCGCTCCGGGAGGGCTCCGGGGCGGCCGTGGGGGCGAACCGCGCGGATTCCTCGTACCGGGCCAGGATCAGCACGGCGTTGTTCCCTGCGAAGGCCAGGGCGTTGTTCTGCACGATGCGGACATCGGCGGTCCGGGCCTCGTTCGGCACCGGGTCGACACCGCAGTCGGGATCCGTCTCGTGGTGGTTGATCGTGGGGGGGATGAAGCCCTCGGTGATCGCCAGGGCGCAGGCGGCCGAGGCCAGGGCGCTGGCCGCGCCCATGGTGTGGCCGAGCATGGACTTGATGGAGACGGTCGGCGGCGGCTCGGGGAACACCTGCCGGATGGCGCCCGCCTCCGTCACGTCGTTGGCCTTGGTACCGGTGCCGTGCGCGGAGATGAAGTCGATGTCCTCGGGCTTCACCCCGGCGTTGCGGTGCGCCACCTCGATGCAGGCGGCGAGGCTGTCCCGGTCCGGGGCGACCGGGTGGTGGGCGTCGCAGTTCAGCCCGTACCCCAGCACCTCGGCGTAGATCCGGGCACCCCGCGCGAGCGCCGAGTCAAGGCTCTCCAGGAACAGGATCCCCGCGCCCTCGCCCGTCAGGATCCCCTTGCGGTCCACGTCGAACGGCTGGCACACCTCCGGTGCGATGGTGCCGAGGCGGTAGAACCCGGTGAACGTCTTGCGGCACACCGCGTCCGCGCCGCCCGAGAGGGCGATGTCCACCTCGCCCGAGCGGATGGCGTCGAAGCCGGAGCCGATGGCGTAGTTGCCCGCGGCGCAGGCGGTGGGGATGGTCACGGCCTCCACGTCGGTGAGCGCCAGCTCCCGGACCACGCTGCTGGACAGCAGCCCGGCGGACGAGCGGCGCGCCACGTGGGCGGGCAGGGTGCCGGCCCCGTCCCGGAGCTGGTGCTCCATCAGGACGTCGAGGTCGTGCGATTCGCCGTCGGTGGTCCCCACCGAGACGAGGACCCGGCGCCTGCGCAGTTCGGCCACGTCCATGCCCGCGTCGGAGACGGCCATCGAAGCCGCGGCCACGGAGAACTGACTGGCCCGGCCGAGCTCCTCGGGGTCGGTGTTCGTGATCCAGTCGGCCGGGTCGAAGTCGTCGATCTCGCAGCCGTTGGCGTGCGCGTAGCCGGCCGTGTCGAAGGACGTGATCGGCTTCACCCCGCTGCGCCCGGAGCGGAGCCCGGCGAGGAACTCCGTCCGCCCGGTGCCGATGCTGGTGACCACGCCCAGCCCCGTGATGACGACCCGGCGCGGTGCCCGGTGCCTGCTCTCCACCATGCCTCCCTCTGTCCCGTCTCGTCCCGTCCCGGCCCGCGTTCCTACTTGGCCAGGCCCTCTTCGACGACGGCGACCACGCCGTCGAGGTTGACCATCCGGGTCAGCTCGGCCTGGTCGATCTCGATGGAGAAGGTGCGCTCCAGGTTGGAGAGGATCTCGATCGCACCGAGCGAGTCGGCGTTGTGGTCCTCCTTGAAGAGGCTGGTGTCCGTCACGTCGGCGATCTCGATCTCGAGGATCTCGCAGACGATCTCCTTGATCTGCTCGCGCTGCTCGGTGGTGAGGGCAACGGTGCTGGGCATTTCGCCTCCATGAGATGAATGGTCCCGGTGGACGCCCTCATCCTGTTCCCGGCTGCTGACGCCCAACTGACGCCGTACTGACGGGACCCGCCGCGCCGGGGTCGCGGGCAACCGCACGCCGAGGACGCGGGAACCCCACGCCGGCAACGCGGGGACCGTCACGCCGGGAACGCGGCCGGCACCCGCTGCCGGGGGCGGTCCGGGAGCCCGGCCTCCAGCACGGGATCGCCGGCCAGCACGGCCCGGTGGAGCCGCTGCAGCCGGGCCGAGGGCTCGATCCCGAGGGAGTCCTTGAGCCGGGTCCGCAGGGTGGCGAAGGCGGACAGGGCCTCCGAAGGCCGGCCGGACCGGTACAGGGCGACCATGCGCAGCGCGTGCAGCCCCTCGTGCAGGCTGTGCCGCAGGGTCAGGACCGTCAGCTCCGGCATCAGTTCGCTGTGCAGCCCCAGCCCGAGCTCGATGTCGATCCGCCGCTCCAGGATCCCGAGCCGGCTCTCCTCCAGCCGCACCCGCTCCAGCTCCAGCAGGGACCCGGTCGCCACGTCGGCCAGGGCGGGCCCCTGCCACAGGGACAGCGCCTGGCGCAGCATGCGCATCGCCCCCTCGTCGTCCCCCGCGCCGAAGGCGGCCTGCCCGGCGGCGGCGAGCCGGTCGTACTCCAGGGCGTCGACGGTGCCCGGGGCGGTCCTCAGCTCGTACCCCCCGTGCCGGTACACCAGGACCTCCTTGGCGACGGTCCGCCCGCGCTCGCCGAGCGCCCGCCCGATCAGCCGGCGCAGGGCGAGGATGTACGTCTGCAGGGTCGAGGCGGCCGTGCGCGGCGGCTCCCCCTCCCACAGCTCCTCCATCAGCGTGGACACGGGCAGCGCGCGGTTGGAGTGCAGGGCGAGCAGGGCCAGCAGCTGCCGCTGCTTGCCGGCGCTGGGCAGGATGCGGACGCCCTCGCATTCGGCGTCGAGCGGACCGAGAACGCTGATCTGCATGGCATCTCCAGGACGGGTGCGGGTGGTGCCGGATGTGCGGCCCCTGTCTTCCCCGACCGTTTCACCCGGCCCCGCCCCGGGCCCAGTGCGGCTCTACCCGAAACCGAGTGACGCGCTCATCGAGATGATCATGAATTTTTCACAAGGCCCGCCAGGACGTGAGGAGTTCATGCCGCGCACGTGAATCCGTACATGTCGGCCCCTCCCCGGCCCGTCCCATAATCGACGCCATCCGCCGCCCGGTGAGAGTGGTCCGAGGTGCGGCGCGCGACTGCGAGGAGAACCGCTGAAATGCGATACGAGACACGCACCGCCGGCGGCACGACGCTGGCGGTCCTGCACACCGGGACTCCGGCGGACGGATGGGACGACGCGCGCTGGGACGAGGTCTGCCGGAGTGCCGAGGAACTCCTGTCCGCCTGCGGCGCGGTGATGGTCCGCGGCCTCGGCGCCCGCGACGCGGAAGCCTTCCACCGTGCGGTGAGCCGGTTCGGCGACTCCCTCATCGACAGCTACCGGGGCGGCAACACCCCGCGCATGTCCGTCACGGACGGGGTCTTCACCTCCACCGAGTACCCGGCCCGCTACGACATCTCCCTGCACAACGAGATGTCGTACGCCAAGGCCTGGCCGACGCGGCTCTACTTCGGCTGCCTGACCGCGGCCGAGACCGGCGGCGCCACCCCGGTCTGCGACGGAGAGGCCCTGCTGGCCTCCCTGCCCCCCGGCGTACGGGCGCGGTTCTCCTCGGGCGTCGTCTACAGCCAGCACCTGCACGGCGGGCTCGGGCTCGGCAAGTCCTGGCAGGACACCTACGAGACGCAGGACCGGTCCGTGGTGGAGGCCTTCCTGGCGGAGTCCGACGCCGAGTACGAATGGACCCCCGAGGGCGGCCTGCGGGTCATACAGCGCCGGCCGGGCATCCGGGTCAACCCGCGCACCGGCCGCTACACCTGGTTCAACCAGGCCGACCAGTGGCACCCGTCCAACCTGCCGGACGAGGAGGCCGAACTCCTGCTGGAGCTCACCGAGACCGCCGCCGACCTGCCGCACTGGGCCACCTTCGCCGACGGCACCCTGCTGAGCGACGACGACCTCGCCCACGTGCGCAAGGCCCAGCGGGAGAACATGGTTGCGGAGCCCTGGCAGGCCGGCGACATCATGATCGTCGACAACATGTCCGTGCTGCACGGCCGGGAGTCCTTCACCGGGGCCCGCAAGGTCGTCGTCTCCATGACGTGAGCGCCCCCGGCGGGATGTGATCCGGTTCACACCGCGAACTCCGCCCCCCACCGATGAGTTCGCCCCCTCGCGCCGGTCTTCATGGGCGTACGGACCGACGCGAGGAAACAGGAGCACCTCCCATGCGCATCGTCATCAGCGAGTTCATCAGCCTCGACGGCGTCGTCCAGGCCCCCGGCGGCCCCGAGGAGGACACCGACGGAGGCTTCGCCCACGGCGGCTGGACGCACCCCTTCTTCGACCCGGAGGTCGTCGGCGGAGCCTTCGCCGAGGCGCTGGACCAGGCCGAGGCGCTCCTCTTCGGCCGCCGCACCTGGCAGAACATGGCCGCCGCCTGGCCCGAGCGGGCCGGCGACCCCTTCGCCGACCGGATGAACGCCCTGCCCAAGCACGTGGTCTCCGAGACCCTCACCGAGGACGACCTCGCCTGGAACACCGCGCTCATCCCCGCCGGCAAGGCCGTCACCCGCATCCGCGAACTGCACGACGCCCCCGGCGGCGACCTCCTGGTCATGGGCAGCCCCACCCTCGCCCGCACCCTCCTGAGCGAGGGCCTGGCCGACGAGCTGCGCCTGATGATCATGCCGGTGCTGCTCGGCCCCGGTAAGTCGATCTTCCCTGCGGACGGCACCATGCGCCCGCTCGACCTGGTCTCGACGGTCACCAGCGCCACCGGCGTCCAGGTCACCACCTACCGCCCCCGCGCCCAGGCCTGACCGCCGTGGCCTTCACTTTCCATTCATTGCAACGAAAGGAGGATCTCCATTGCGTTGAAATCCAACCCGGTGCAACGATTTTAGTCACTTGACCTGCGGAAAGTTGGATTTTACGCAACGAGTATGTTGCAGGCATCCATGAACGCAACGTAGCTTTCGGTCATCAGAAACAACGAGCCGAAGGATATGACCATGCAGAAGTTCGCCACCGCCGCTCCCGTCTCCGCCGTCCTGGACATTCCCGCGGGCCGGATCCGGTTCGTCGCCGCCGACCGGGCGGAGACCACGGTCGAGGTCGTTCCCTCGGATGCGTCGAAGGGCCGTGACGTGAAGGCGGCGGAGCAGGTCACGGTCGCCTGTGCGGACGGTGTGCTGCGGATCGCGGCGGGGCCGGCCGGGAACCGGCTGCTGGGCAGCTCGGGGTCGGTGGAGGTCACCGTGCAGCTGCCGGCCGGTTCCAGTGTCGAGGCGAAGGTGGCGCTCGCGGAGTTCCAGGGCGCGGGCCGCCTGGGTGACGTGACTTTCGAGGGCAGCAAGGCGACCGTGACGCTGGAGGAGACCGCGAGCGCCCGTCTGACCCTGCAGTCGGGTGACGTCACGGTCGGCCGCCTGTCGGGCCCGTCCCGGATCCACACGCAGAAGGGCGACATCCGGGTCACCGACGCCCTGGCGGGAGCGGTCGAACTGCGCACGGAGCACGGGGACATCACGGTCGCCGCCGCGCAGGGGGTCTCCGCGACCCTGGAGGCCGACACGGCCTACGGCCGGATCCACAACTCGCTGCTGAACACCGAAGGCGCGGGCGCCGGCCTCAGCCTCCGGGCCACCACCGCCTACGGCGACATCACCGCCCGCAGCAACTGAAGAACGGAGCCGCCGGCCGCCTCAGACGTCGTGCTCGTCGTCCTGGTGGTGCAGACGACGGCCGAGGTCGTCGGCCCACCCCCGGGCCCAGACGCGCAGCCCGGCCGTCTCGTCCTCGGTGAGCCCGTAGGCGGCGAACTCCTCGTCGTCCGCCCAGTCCGCCCCGGCGAGCCGGTCGCGGAGGTCCTCGAGGCGGAACTCGTCGCGGCCGTGCCGCTCGCCGAGACGTTCGAGTTCGCCGGCGGTGCGGTGGCGGGAGGCCGCGTGGACGTCGATGAGGTCGCGTACGGCCCCCCGGTCCGCCAGGGCGCGGACCTTGGTGCCGATCACGGAGTCGAGGGCGAGGACCGGCCCGTACTCGGTCTGGGCCGGCGGGGTCCAGAAGTGCTCCTTGAGGACGTCGACCTCGCACTCCTCGCCGGACTCCGGGTCGGCGGCCATCAGCCGGGCCGACAGGGGGTCCACGGAGATCACGCGCACCTGCCAGCCCCGGGCCGCCAGCCCCCGCTCCAGCCCGGCGGCGATCTCCGCCATCGGCGCCGGATTCTCGGTGGCGACGTCGAGGTCCTGGCTCAGGCGCTCGACGAGGCCGTGGGCCTGGACCGCGTACCCGCCGGTGATCACGAGGGGGTACGGCGCACCGATGTCGATCACGGCGGCGAGCAGCCGCCGGTGCAGGTCGCTGAGGTTCACGCGGCGGCGGATCCCGCCGACGCGAGCTCGGGGAAGGCGTCCTCCCAGACCTCCCGCAGGTGCCTGCTGACCAGGGTGCGCAGGACGGGCCACTGGGCCAGGAGGAGATCGCGGTCCAGCAGGGCCACCAGGTCCTCGTGCTGCCCCTCGGCCAGGACGGTGCGGTACAGGCCCATGCGCAGCCGCGGCCGGTCCAGGTCGTAGGCGCGCAGTCCGGACCAGGCGACGTGCAGCGGGAGCTCGACCACACCGTGCCGGGGACCTGCGAGCTTCTCCAGCGAGGCGGGCAGCCTGCCCGCGTACCGGGCGTGGAGCACCTCGGCCGCCGAGGGCGCCGCGCTGTCGGAGGGGAGCATGACCATGAACCCGATTATCCCGTGTCCCGCCCGTCCCCGGTATCGCAGACGCCCGCACACCTCGATCCCGGGCCGCCGGTCTAGGGCCGCCGGTCCAGGGCCGCCGGTCCCGGCCGCGCCGTCAGCCGGCGAAGGCGAGGCCCTCGATCACTTCCGCCCCCGGGAGCTCCGCGAAGAGCTTGCCGGGAGCGATGAGCTTGCCGCGCCGGCTGCCGCTGCCGATCAGTACGTACGGCATGTCGACGACGGCCCGGTCCACCAGCAGCGGCCAGTCGGCCGGCAGGCCGATCGGGGTGATGCCGCCGTACTCCATGCCCGTGCGCTCCACGGCCGTGTCCATCGGCGCGAAGGACACCTTGCGCGCGCCGAGCCGCCTGCGCACCGCGCCGTTGACGTCGGCGCGGGCGCCCGAGGGGACCAGGCAGGCCGCGAGCGTGGTTTCGCCGCCCCGCTTCGCCGCGACGACCACGCAGTTCGCCGACTGTCCGAGCAGCTCCTGCCCGTAGTGCTCGACGAAGGCGGCCGTGTCGGCGATGGCCGGGTCGCTGTCCACGTAGACGATCTGCTCCGCGGGGACGCCGCCGCTCCAGGAGCGGATCGCGTCGGCCACCGGCCGGGTGAGCTCCTCGAGGCACTCGGGGGCGGGGCGGACTTGCTCGAACGGGCCGATGGGAGCGCGCATGCCGGCCATTCTGCCCCAGGAGGTCACGCGGCTGCCGACTCGCGGGCGTGCGGTTCGAGCGTCACGGAGCAGGTGGAGGCGACGGCCCCGCCCCGATCCAGCACGGTGCTTGGGGATGTGGGAAAGGCGGGTGGTGAAACGGACGTGCGCAGGCTGGATGTCGATCATTTGATTCACTCCGGGAACGGCGAGCGTGCCTCGTTGTACCTCGTTGCGCCTTGGCCGCTGGCGGTGAGGGGGCCGAGGCCCGTAACATAACGTGCGTTCTTTTTGTTTGTCGAGGAAGTTGAGGCGCGATGCAGGAGCCGAAGCAGGAGCGCTCGGTCAGGACGCGGGACCAGATCCTCAGGGCAGCGGCAGAACTGCTCGAGGAGCACGGGTACCGGGGCACCCGCATGAGGGAGGTGGCGAGACTGGCCGGGGTCACACTCGGAGCCGTCTACTTCCACTTCCCCGACAAGGAGGCGATGGCCCGTGCCGTGATGAACGCTCAGCCCGAGACGGTCGTCCCGTACTTGGCGTCATCGGGCCTGCAGCGCCTGGTGGACATCACCCTGGTGTGGTCCTGGCGCCTGCGGACGGACCTGCTGCTGCGGGCCGGCGTCCAACTGGCGGTGGAGCAGGGGGCCTTCGGGGTGCGGGACGCGACCTCGTTCACCGACTGGGAGAAGATCCTGGAGGCCTGCCTCGTGGAGGCGGCGGCCAACGGCGAGCTCCGGGAAGGGGTCGACCCGGCCGAGGTGGCCGAGTTCATCGTCGGCACCTGTACCGGCACGCAGCTGCACTCGCAGCTGATGAGCGGGCGGGCGGACCTCACCGATCGCGTGGTCAGGATGTGGCGGCTGCTGCTTCCGGGCCTGGCTCCCGATGCCGTCGCGGCCACCATCGACCTCGACCCGCTGCGCGGGAAGGCCGACGCGTGACGGGGCGGGACGCGGGCGTCCCGCCCCGGGGCCGCCGGCCGTCCAGTGATCACTGGTGTGGCCGAGACGGGGCAGGGTCCAATCGCCTGGTGGTGGGCACCACCCGCACCGAACTCATCCAGCAAGTGCTCGAAGAGATACCGGAGTTGCGGGAGCCGTTCGTCAGCTGCGCCGCCCAGAAGCGCATGGCCGATCCCTCGGAGATCGCCCAGGCCGCCGCGTGGTTCCTCAGTGACCGCTCCTCCTTCGTCACGGGTGCCGCCATGCCCGTCGACGGCGGGTGGACCGCGAAGTGACCGCAGGCCCCCCAGGACGGCCGGGCGCCCGACAGGGCGGCGCCCGGCTGTCCTTTTGTCTGCGTGCGCGAAGGTCGCCCCCGCCTTCTCCACCTCGTACTCCCTGACCATGGCGGCCGGTTCGCCGCCGGTGTGGCCGCGGGCCTGGCCCGGGCGCTGCTCGCCGGGCACGCCCGCCGGATGGCGCCGGCACCTCCAGGGCCGGGCCATCGCGACGGCTCCACCGACCTCGTCCTGCTCGTGCGTTGCTCCTCAGGATGATGGACGGCTCCCCAACTCGACGGACACGCATGGGAGAAGGGAGTGCGACCCCCCTCTCACCTGCCTGAACGCCCCCTCCGGTTTTCTTGAACACGTTCAGATCCTGTGGCAGCATGGAGGCCGTCGGAGTCCGCGTCCCGGAGGTCAGCGCGCCATGGTCATCGCCCTTCTCGTCTTCCTCTTCCTGGGCTTCCTCGTAGCCGTGACGCCGGGCGTGATCGTCGGTTTCGCCGTGGTCGCGACGAGCCGCCGGCTGTCGCTCGGGGCCAGGATTCCGCTGCTGCTGCTCCTGGCGGCGGGAACCGGTGCGCTCTGGCTGGGCGTGACGGGCGCCGCCGGCTTCTGGCGGGTGGCGGCGATGGGCCTGACGTTCCTCGCGACCCTCGCCTCGGGAGCCGCGTTCCTCGGGCTCGAAGCCCTCGGGCGCCGCGTGCGCCGGTATCCCCACCCGCAGTGGCCGGGCTGGTACCCGTCCGCCGTGAACCGGTAAAGCCGCAGGTGGGCGCGGGCCCGCCCCGGAAGATCCCCCTCCCTGCCCGCCGCTTAGGGTGACGTCTGATCAGCCCGTCGGCTGATGAGGGGACCGGGGGAGACCGATGAGCACCGCGACCGACGCATTCCAGCCGCTGCACGCGGACGATCCGACCGTCGTGGGCGGCTACCGCCTCGCGGCCAGGCTCGGTGCGGGCGGCATGGGCCGGGTCTACCTGTCGCACACCCGGGGCGGCCGCCCGGTCGCCATCAAGGTGGTCCGTCCGGAACTGGCCGAGGACCCCGACTTCCGGCGGCGGTTCCGCCGCGAGGTCGAAGCGGCCAGGCGGGTACGGGGGGCGTACACCGCCGAGCTGATCGACGCCGACGCGGGCGGGACCCCGCCCTGGCTGGCCACCCTGTACGTGCCCGGCCCCTCGCTGTCCGAGGCCGTCTCCCGGCGCGGACCGCTGCCGGTGCCCGCGGTGCTGTGGCTGCTGGCGGGAGTGGCCGAGGCCCTGGAGGTCATCCACGCCGCAGGCGTCGTCCACCGCGACCTGAAGCCGTCGAACGTGCTCCTGGCCGCCGACGGCCCCCGCGTCATCGACTTCGGCATCTCCCTCGCCTCCGGCACCACCGCGGCCACCGCCACGGGCAGCCCCATCGGCACCCCCCAGTACATGGCTCCCGAACAGGCGGAGGCGGGCGACGTCACGGCCGCCACCGACGTCTTCGCCCTCGGCCAGACCGCGGCGTACGCGGCGCTGGGCGAACCCCTCTACGGATCCGGCCCCGCGGTCAGCGTGCTGTTCCGCATCGTGAACTCCGCCCCCGACCTCTCCCGCCTGCCGGAGGAACTGCGCCCGCTGATCGCCCGCTGCCTGGCCGCGGACCCGGAGGAACGGGCCACCCCGGCGGAGATCGTGGCATGGTGCCGGCGCCACCTGCCCGGCGACACGGACGACGGCCCGGCCGTCTGGCGGGAGGTGGCGGGCCCCGAGGTCTCCGTCCCGGCCCCGGTCCCGAACCCGACCGACCTGCACACCTTCGCCCTGGCCTGGCGCCCGCCGCCGGAGCCCGGACCGCAGAGCCGGCTTCCGCGCGGGCGGCGCCGTACGGCACTGATCGCCGCGGCGGCGGTGACGGCCGGGGCCCTGCTCGTGACGGGCCTGGTCTGGGCGGCCAAGGGAACGGCGGGCCTGCGCGACCCGGAAGGCGCCAGGACGAAGCAGCACGCACCCTCCGCATCCGCACCCGCCCGCACGCCCGGGTCGGCGTCGTCCGGGTCGGCGTCGTCCGGTCCGGCGTCGTCCGGTGCGGCGACCGGCGCGTCCGCACCGCCGGCCTCCGCCCCGGCACCGGGCACACCCGCGCCGCCCAGGACGCCGGTTCCCGTCCCCTATCCCGGCCTGGAGCTGCAGGAGGACAACTCGATCGACCTCAAGAAGCCGGTGCTGCGCGCCGACCGCACGGGCGACCTCCGCCTGAAGTGCAAGTACGGCAGCTGCGACTTGGAGAGCGGATCGAGCGTGATCACCCTGCTGGAGGCCGGCGCGAGCGGCACCCTCGACACGTGCCGGACGGCCCTCGAACGCACGGAGCGGCGCAAGGTCGAGCTGTCCCTGGCCGCGGGCGGCAGCCAGTTCTGCATCAAGAACCCCTCCGGTGACATCGCGTTGTTCGTGCTCCAGCTCAAGCAGATCATCGCGATGAGTGACGGACCGAATTGGCTGACCGGTGACTTGACGGTCTGGCCCGCATCCTGAAGCGCCGTGTGCCCGGAGCCGTCCGTCTCGCGGACCGGGCCTGTCGGTGCCCGCTGTTAGGGTGGCATGCGCCCGTCAAGGCGGGCCCTCTCATTCACTGACACATCAACGGGGTTTGAACGTGAAGCTTCGCCATGTCCGCGCAGTCGCCGTCTTCGGCATCGCCATCGTCGCCCTCACCGGAGCCCGCGGCTCCCACGGCGGCAGCTGCGGTGGCAGCCACGGTTCCAGCCACAGCTCCAGCTCCAGCGGCGGTTCCACCGGCGGCAGCCACGACAGCAACAGCAGCACCACCTCCGGCGGTACCTCGGTCACCGGCGGGTCCAGCAGCAGCAACAAGGCCGAGCGCGACATCCGCATCGACGCCTGCAAGCTGGACGCCACGGGCAAGAACCTGGTCGCCAAGCTCACCGTCACCAACAGCGGTTCGCTGGACTACACCTACAACATCACCATGAAGTTCCGCGGCGCCGCCGGCTCGACCGCCGCCCCCGCCCAGGCCCTGGTCACGAACCTCAAGGTCAAGGCGGGCGCGTCCCAGCAGGCCGAGGCCACCGCGCCGTACACCGGCAAGGGCGACGGCAGCGAGTACAAGGAGTGCGTCGTCTCCTCCGCCTCGCGGAGCTGACCCACCCCGCCCTCCGGGGGCGTGCGGCCCCACCGGGACCCTCACGCCCCGCCGAGCACCGCGGCCACTTCCCGCACCGCCTGCTCCGCCCCCGTCCTCGGCAGATGGGCGTGCCCCACCACCAGTGCGGGCGCGCCCCCGCCGGGGCGGGCGTGGTGCGAGGCCGCGCCGCACAGCAGCACCGAGCGGCGCAGCGCCCCGGCGACCAGCGCCGCCTCGTCGGTGTGCCGGGGCAGCGTCACGTACGCGTGCAGCCCCGCGGCCGGACCCACCACGGCCGCTCCCGGCAGGTGCCGGCGCACCGCCTCGCGCAGGGCGTCGTGGCGGTGGCGGCACAGGGAGTTCAGCCGCCGCAGGTGCCGGTCGTACGCGCCGCCGCGCAGGAACTCCGCGAAGGCGAGCTGGGTCAGTACGTCGGTGCCCAGGTCCTGGCGGGCCCGGGCGCGCAGCAGCCCGTCCAGGAGCGGCACGGGGGCGGCCAGCCAGCCCAGCCGCAGCCCGGGGGCGAGGGACTTGCTCGAGGTCCCCGCGTACACCACGCGGTCCGGGGCGAGCCGCTGCAGGGCCGGCGGCCGGCCCGCTCCCCGGTCGTACCAGAGCCCGCGGTCGTAGTCGTCCTCGATGATCAGGCCGTCCACCTCCCGCGCCCACCGCACCAGCGCCTCGCGGCGGGGCCCGGAAAGGGTCGCCCCGGTGGGGAACTGGTGCGCCGGAGTGACCAGGACGGCCCGCACCCCGGAAGCGGCGAGCGCCTCGACCACGAGGCCCTCCCCGTCCACCGGCAGCGGTACCGGCCGCAGCCCGCTCTCCCGGACGAACCGGCGCTGGCCGGGATGGCCCGGGTTCTCGATGCCCAGGGAGCCGATGCCCAGCTGCGGCAGTGACGCGGCCAGCAGACCCAGCGTCTGGGCGAACCCGGCGGTCACCATGACCTGCTCGGGCGTGCTGCGCACCCCGCACATCCGGCCCAGGCAGCGGGCCAGTTCGACGCGCAGCCGCGCGTCCCCGGCGAGCGGCGGGTAGCCGAGGGCCGCCGGGTCGGCCGTGTTCAGCGCCCGCTGGTAGCAGGCGAGCCATTCGCGGCGCGGGAAGCCGGGGACGCCGCCCCCGCCGGGGTGCAGGTTCCAGCGGACCGGGGGGTCCCGGCGGGCGCCGTGCGCGTCGTCCAGCAGGGAGGGCACCGGCGGAGCGGGGGCGGCGCGCTCGAGATGGCGCACGACCTGGGTCCCGGCACCCTGGACGGCCTCGAGGTAGCCCTCCGCGACGAGTTGCCCGTACGCCTCCACCACGACGCTGCGCGAGACGCCGAGGTCGTCGGCGAGGCGGCGGCTGGAGGGCAGCCGGGTGCCGGGGTGCAGCGCTCCCTCGGTCACCTCCTGCCTGATGAACCGCTGGATCTGCGACGTCAGCGGAATGCCGGAGTGCCTGACGAGGGCGACCGTGGCGTGCAGGGACACTGGCTTTCTCCTTCGGTGTCTGCCGGATTGGACCGTGCGGAGGGCGGGCCAGTGGTCTGGAGGCCCGGCCGCCCCTTTCCCAGACTTGTCGGCACGCGTACGTCCCGCCTTCGCCGAGGAGAGCCCCGTGACCGCCTGGCCCGCACTGCTCGACGCACTGCTCGACCGCCGGAACCTGTCCCCGGCCGAGACCGAGTGGGCGATGGACCGGGTCATGTCCGGCGAGGCCGGACCGGTCCGGCTCGCCGGGCTGATGACGGCCCTGCGGGCCAAGGGGGAGACCGCCGACGAGGTGGAGGGCCTGGTGCGCGCGATGCGCCGGCACGCGGTGCCCCTGCCGGTGCCCGGCCCCGCGCTCGACATCGTCGGTACCGGCGGCGACGGCTCGCACAGCGTGAACGTCTCCACGATGTCCGCCGTGGTGGCCGCCGGGGCGGGCGCCCGCGTGGTCAAGCACGGCAACCGCTCCGCCTCCTCCGCCTGCGGCTCGGCCGACGTACTGGAGGAACTGGGGATCGCCCTGGACCTGCCGCCGGCGGAGGTGGCCGAGGTGGCGGAGGAAACCGGCATCACCTTCTGCTTCGCCCCGCTGTTCCACCCCGCCATGCGGCACGCCGCCGGACCCCGCCGTGAACTGGGCGTCCGTACGGTCTTCAACGCGCTGGGACCGCTGACCAATCCGGCCGCCCCCGCGGCGCAGGCGGTCGGCGTCGCCGACGCCCGGCTGGCCCCGCTGATCGCCGAGGTGCTGGCCCGGCGCGGGACGTCCGCGCTGGTCTTCCGGGGCGACGACGGGATGGACGAGCTGACCGTCACCACCACCTCCACCGTCTGGTCGGCCACCGGCTCCGGAGTGCGGACGGAGACCTTCGACCCGAGGGACCTCGGCATCCCGTACGCGCCCGCCGAGGCCCTGCGGGGCGGCGACCGGGTCCACAACGCACGGGTGGCCCGCGAGGTCCTCGCGGGAGCCGGGGGACCGGTCCGGGACGCGGTCCTGCTCTCCGCCGCGGCCGGACTCGCCGCCCTGTCACCCGACGCACGGCCGGTCGCCGAGCGGCTGGCCGACGGGTTGGCGAGGGCCGCCGAGTCCGTCGACTCCGGCGCGGCGGCCGCGGTCCTGGAACGCTGGGCCGCCGTCACGCGGAAGAAGGCCCGCGAGAACCGTACGGCCGCCGCGGCCCGCTGAGCCTCCATCAGGCGCACCACCCCTCCACCCCCTTCCTCCGGACCGGAACCTAGGCGCGCCGACGGCGCCCGGCCACGTCCTTAAGCGGGCGGTGAATGAGGCCGGTTGACAGACGGCCCGCCCTTGCACCACCCTTTCACTACTTACCTAGTGAAAGGGTGGTGCTGTTTCGTGCTGGAATACCGCATCGACCGGCGCAGCGGCATCGCCACGTACCTGCAGATCGTCCAGCAGACCAAACAGGCCCTGCGCCTGGGCCTGCTGGAGCCCGGCGACAAACTGCCGACGGCGCGCGAGGTCGTGGAAGCCACCGCCATCAACCCCAACACCGTCCTCAAGGCCTACCGCGAACTGGAACGCGAAGGGCTCGTCGAGGCGAAGCGGGGACTGGGCACCTTCATCCGGAAGTCCCTGGGCAGCGGCAGCGCCCCGGCCGACTCCCCGCTGCACGGCGAACTCGCCGACTGGGCGCAGCGCGCCAAGGACGCGGGGCTGGAACGGGACGACGTGTCCGCACTCTTCACATCCGTACTGGAACGACACTTCAAGGGGGACGGCGACGCATGACGCGAACCGTGATCGAGGCGGAAGGCCTCGGCCTGCGCTACGGACGGCGGGGAGGCTGGGCGCTGCGCGACTGCTCCTTCCGGCTGCCCGAAGGCCGGGTGTGCGCCCTCGTCGGCCCCAACGGCGCAGGGAAGTCGACCCTGCTGATGCTCGCGGCCGGGCTCGTACTCCCCACGGAGGGCACGCTGCGCACCGTGCCGCGCGAGACCCTGGCCTACGTGGGCCAGGACAAGGCCCTCTACCCGCAGCTCACCATCGGCGAGACCCTGCGCATGGGCCGCGAGCTCAACCCCGGCCGCTGGGACGCCGAGGCGGCGCAGCGGATCGTCGACGCCGGCGCGCTCGACCCGGACGCGAAGGTCCGTACGCTCTCCGGCGGCCAGCGCACCCGCGTCGCCCTGGCCCTGGCCCTCGGCAAGCGCCCCGACGTGCTCCTCCTCGACGAGCCGATGGCCGACCTCGACCCGCTCGCCCGGCACCAGCTCATGGGCACGCTGATGGCCGACGCCGCCGACAACGGCACCTCCGTGGTGATGTCCTCGCACATCCTCACCGAGCTGGAGGGCGCCTGCGACCACCTCCTCCTCGCCGACCGCGGCCGGATCCGCCTCGCAGGCCCCGTCGACGACATCGGCGCGGCCCACCGGCTGCTCACAGGGCCCGTCGCCGCCTCCGCCGAACTCGCCGCGCACACCGTCGTCGAGTCCCGTACGACGGGCCGCCAGCTCACCGCACTCGTACGGCTGCGGGGGCCCGTCGACAGCGGGACCTGGCAGACGGCGTACCCCTCCCTGGAGGAGCTCTTGCTCGCCCACCTGCGTTCCCCCGACGCCCCGCCGTTCACCGCCGGGGACGCCCCGGCCGCCGCGGAGGTGCGGGCATGAGCGCGCTCACGCTGAAGGGCCCGTACTGGGTCACCGTCCGCCAGCACCGGCTCGCCCTGTGGACCGTGCCCGCCCTCGTGGTGGCCGGCCTCGCCGCGGTGCTCGCCCTGCGCGCGTGGGCCGACGCCCCCCAGGACGGCTCGCTGTACGCGAACCACGCCTACGGCGTGCTGCGGCTGTTCATGGAGTTCGCGGGCAAGTCCCTGGTGTTCCTGCCGCTGTTGGCCGGGGCCTTCGTCGCCGGCCCGATGACCGCCCGGGAACTGGAGAGCGGCACCTGGCGGCTCGCCCTCACCCAGTCCTCCACTCCCAAGGCCTGGCTCGGCGCGAAGGTCGTCGTGGCCGCGACGGCGGTGGCGCTCGGATCGGCCGCGCTGGCGGGCGTCTACCGCCTCGGCTGGACCGGCGTGTCCGGCACCTACCGGTTCCACTGGGCCGACCGCGGGGCGTACGAGGCCACCGGCCCCGTCCTCGTCGGCTACTGCCTGCTGGGCGTGGCCCTCGGGGTCCTCGTCGGCCAGCTGGTCCGGCGCACCCTCGCCGCCATGGCGGTGACCGGCCTCCTCACCGGCCTGACGATGCTGGTCATGGGCTTCGTACGGTGGTCGCTCATGCCCACGGTGACCGAAACGACACCCTTCCCCGGGCGTTCCGTACTGATGCCGAACTCCGGCCTGCTGATGGAATCCGGATTCCTCACCGCCTCGGGCGGGCGCCTGCCCTATGACACCTGCTTCTCGAGCGACAAGAGCCGGGACGACTGCCTGGTGGACATGAACGTCACCGCCCGGTACCAGGAGTTCCACCCGTCCTCGCACTACTGGCCGACGCAGCTCATCGAAACCTCCATCCTCCTGCTCCTGGCCGCCGCCGCCCTCTACGCCGCCTTCCGGCTGGTGAAGGCCCGCCGCGGCTGACAGGACTTACCTGCACTGCGGAAACGGCCGAGGCCGGCACCCTCCCGGGGTGCCGGCCTCGCGCCGTGGAACAGTCTTCGGGCAGGTCAGGCGGCCCTCACGACCTCCTTCTCCGCGGCGGCGGCCTCGGCCGGTTCCTCTTCCTTCCCGCCCCGCATGACCACCATGGCCAGCAGCGCCGCGGCCAGGACACCGATCGCGCTGACGGTGAGGGTGGTGGACATCGAGGCGGTGAAGGCCTCCTTGGCGGCCTGGACCAGACCCGCGTCGCCCTGGGCGACGGCCAGCGCGCCGCCGATCGACTGCTTGGCCTGCTCGGGGGCGCCGGCCGGCATCTCCGCCGAGAAGGTGCTGGTGAGCAGCGAGCCGAGGATGGCGATGCCGAGCGCGGTACCGGCCTGCTGGATGGTGTCGTTCAGCGCCGAGCCGACGCCCGCCTTGTCGGCCGGGATGGTCCCCATCAGGGCGCCCACCGCGGCCGGCATCGCCAGGCCGGCGCCGAGGCCGAGCAGACCGAGGGAAAGCGCGGGGACGGTGAAGCCGCTGTCCGCGCCCACGGTGGTCAGGAGGCCGAAGGAGGCCGACATCAGGAGCATCCCCGCCAGGATCAGCCACCGGTGGCCGGCCTTCGCGGCGAGCTTCGCACCGGCCCCGTTGCCGATCAGCGCGGCCACGGCCAGCGGCGTGAAGGCCAGACCGGCCTTGACGGGGGAGTAGCCCAGCACCGCCTGGAGGTACTGCGTGAGGACCAGGAGCAGACCGCCGTTGCCGATCTGGACCAAGGCCAGCGACATCGAACCGCCGGTGAAGTTGCGGTGCTTGAAGAGGACGAGCGGGACCATCGGCGAGGCGGTGGTGTTCTCCCAGGCCACGAAGCCGGCCAGCGCGACGACGGCGACGGCGAGGGTGACCAGCCCGCGGCCCTGGAAGGCGCCGTGCTGCGGGATCTCGATGATCCACCAGACCAGTGCGGTCATGCCGACGGCGGAGAGGACGGCGCCCAGCGGGTCGGGCTTCTGCCAGGGGGCCTTGGACTCGGGCATCAGCAGCAGACCGGCCGCCACGGCCAGGACGACCACGGGCACGTTGATGAAGAAGATCGAATGCCAGGAGAAGCGGTCGATCAGGACACCGCCGAGGACCGGGCTGCCGACCAGGCCGAGCATCGACACCGAGCCCCAGGCCGCCATCGCCTTCGGGCGCTCCTCCTCGTCGAAGACCGTGATCAGGATCGACAGGGTGGACGGCATGATCAGCGCGCCGCCGATGCCCATGGCCGTGCGGACGGCTATGACCTCGCCCGGGGTGGTGCAGTACACCGCGGCCAGGGACGCCGCCCCGAAGAGCAGCAGACCGATGATCATCACCTTCCGGCGGCCGAACCGGTCACCGAGGCTTCCCGAGGTCAGCAGCAGACCGGCGAAGACCAGGACGTAGGAGTCGAGGATCCACTGGATCTGCTGGGGGCTCGCCCCGATGTCCTCGGTCATGGCCGGCACGGCGACGGTCAGCGCCATGCTGTCGACCACCAGGACCAGCGTGCTGAGGCACAGCACGATCAGGATCCACCAGCGGTGGGGACTGCGGGCCTGGGCCCCTGCGTCTGTCATCGGTCTTTCCTCTCCTCGTGCGCACACTGTTCCGCTCGCCGCGCACACCGTTCCGGGCGTTGCGAACACCGTACGCTCATGCGCACACTGTTCGCAACCCTTGAACCTTGTACGCTGGAAGCGCACACCGTACGCAAAGGAGTGAGCCCATGGCCGCCCAGATGAAGCCGCAGCCCGTCCCCTCCGTGTGGACCCGACGGCCGCGCGAGGCGGAACAGCCCGCGCTGTCCCGGGACGCGATCGTCCGGGAGGCGATCGTGATGCTGGACGCCGAGGGCATCGAGGCCCTGAGCATGCGGAAGCTGGCCGCCCGGCTGAACGCCGGGGCGACCTCCCTGTACCGCCACGTCGCCACCAAGGACGAGCTGATGGAACTCGCCGTGGACGAGGTCTTCGGGGAGATCGCCGTGCCGCCCGCCGGCTCCGCCGACTGGCGGACCGCGGCCGCCGAGGCCGCTGCAGCCTTCCGTGCGACGGCGCTGAGCCACCCGTGGCTCTCCTCGGTACTGGGCCAGGCCGGCCTGGCCTACCTCGGCCCCAACCTGATGGCCTACTCCAGCCGGCTGGCGACCCTGTTCGTCGAGGCGGGATTCCCCGAACCCCCGCGGGCGATCGAGACCCTCCTCGCGTACGTGATCGGCATGAGCACCACCGAAGCGGCCTGGCTGACGACGGTGGCCCGGTCCGGCGAGACGGAGGCCGGCTTCATCACTCGCCTCATGCCCGCCGCCCAGCAGGCGGCCGAGGGTCACGACCACCTCGCCGAGTCCTACGCCGCAGCAGCGACCGAGGTGTCCGCGTCCGACCCGGCCGCCATGCGCGCCGCCAAGTTCGCCTACGGCCTGGAGGCCGTGCTCGACGGCCTGGCCCTGCGCCTCCCGGCCGGAACCCCGCCCGCGGAGTAGGGCTCACCCCACCCGGTAGCGGGCCCCGATGCCCGCGATCACGAGCGCCAGGCCCTCCTCGAACCCCTCGTCGTAGTTCTGGAAGAGGTCCGCCCCGGCGGCCGCGGCGAGGGGGAACCCGTCCATGCGGGCGGCGCGCTCGTCGACGTCGTAGCCCTCCCGGCGGTCGCCCGGGAGCGGCTCGACGCCCTGCTCCTCGGTGACGAACCCGAGGGTGAAGAAGTACGCGGTCGTGGTCGCCCGCACCGCCTGCGGCAGCGTGAAGCCCGCCTCCGTGAGCGCCCGGAGGTTCTCCTCCATCTGCACGGCGTGCTCGGTGCCCGTGAAGCGGGTGCCGCTGAAGACCTTCGCGCCGTCGCGGTAGCCGAGCAGCGCCGCGCGCAGACCGCGGTTGCCGGCCGTGAGCCGTTCCTGCCAGGTGACGCCCGCCGCGAGGTCCGAGCCCGCGACCATCCTGCGGTACATCTCGGTGGCCATCTCGTCCAGCAGCTCCTGCTTGCCCTGGAAATGCCAGTACAGGGCCGGTGCCTGGACCTCCAGGTCCTTCGCGATCGCCCGCAGCGTCAGCCCCTCGAGGCCCACCTCGTTGAGCAGCCGCAGCGCTGCGTCCACGACCTGCTTCTTGTCCAGTCTGGGAGATCTCCGTGCCGTCACGCTTGACAGCTTAACACCGTTAAGGAGATCCTCCTGGAGGCGCAACTTAACAACGTTAAGGAGAAGTGAGATGCTCATCGAACGCGACGTACTGATCGTCGGCGCGGGCCCCACCGGCCTCACCCTCGCCGTGGACCTGGCCCGCCGCGGAGTGCGCGCCCTCGTCGTGGAGCGGGCCGACGGCCTCTTCCCCGGCTCGCGCGGCAAGGGCATCCAGCCCCGCACCCGGGAGGTCTTCGACGACCTCGGCGTCGGCGAGGCGATCCGGGCGGCCGGCGGCCCCTACCCGGTCGGCATGATCTGGCAGGACGGCCGGCGCCAGGGCGAACACCGGATGTTCGACGAGACCGACGAGGGCAGCGAGGACTCGCCCTACCGCGAGCCCTGGATGGTGCCCCAGTGGCGCACCCAGGAGATCCTCGCCGCGCGCCTCGCGGAACTGGGCGGCGACATCGCCTTCGGCCGCGAACTGGTGACCCTGGACCAGGACGCGGACGGCGTGAGCGCCGGCTTCGCCGCGGGCCCGCCGGTCCGCGCCCGCTACGCCGTCGCCGCCGACGGCGGCCGTTCCACCGTCCGCCGTCTGGCCGGCATCGCCATGACCGGCGAGACCGTGGACCCGAACCCGATGCTCGTCGCCGACGTCCGCATCGACAACCTCGACCGCGACAACTGGCACATCTTCCCGCCCACCGGCGACACCGGCTTCCTGGCGATCTGCCCCCTCGCCGGGACGGAGGACTTCCAGGTGGTGGCCCAGTTCCCGCAGGACACCACCGTGGTCCCCTCCCTCGAGACGGTCCGCGAGGCGGTGGCTGCGCGCTCCCACCTTTCGCCCGAAGACGTGACCGCCATGAGCTGGGCCTCGGACTTCCGCCCCAGGGCCGCCCTGGCCGACCGCTTCCGCCAGGGGCGCGTCTTCCTCGCCGGCGACGCCGCCCACGTGCACTCGCCCGCCGGCGGCCAGGGGCTCAACACCAGCGTCCAGGACGCGTACAACCTCGGCTGGAAGCTGGGCGCCGTCCTGAACGGCCAGGCACCCGAGTCCCTCCTCGACACCTACGAGGAGGAGCGCCTGCCCATCGCCGCCGAGATGCTGGGCCTCTCCACCCGGATCCACCGGGGCGAGGAGGGCCGCGGGGCGGCCACCCGGCAGCTGCACCTCAACTACCGCGGCTCCTCGCTGGCGGTGGAGACCCGCACGGACCTCCCCGCCGACGCCCTCCGCGCAGGCGACCGGGCCCCGGACGGCTTCGACACCGTCCGCCTCTTCGACGAGTTCCGCGGCCCCCACTGGACCCTCCTGGCCGTCGGCCCCGCCGCCTCCGCCGACCTCCCCGCGCTCCACACCGTCCGCCTCCCCGCCTCCGAGCCCTACGGGAACGGCCTCTTCCTCGTCCGCCCCGACGGCTACATCGGCTGGGCCGGCGACTCCTCGGACGACCTCACCCCGTACCTCGCCCGGACCGGCGTCCGAACCGGCGTCTGAAGCGTCAGATCATCAGCAGCAGCCGCGTGTTCGGCACCAGCTTCCGGTTCACGCTGGTGCTCTGCACGAAGATCGTGAAGTCGTCGTTGTGGTCCGGCTTCACGCGCGCCTCCGCATCCGGAAGCCCGAGCAGGGCACGGGCCTCCGGCCCCGTGTACACGCGGTCCGTCTTCTTCTCCAGCACCGCGATCTGCTTCCGCGCCTGGATCTTCTCCGACTTGCTCAGCTGGTAGAACGCACAGCCGGTGCGGTACGTGTGGCCGCATTCGACGACCCATTCGCGTATCGAGGCATCGCGGGCCACCGGAATCAGCTGGTACTCCGACGGCTTCACGGCGGTGAGCCCTGCGGCCTTGATGGATTCCTTGTTCACCGCCTCGGCGCCCGTGGAGAAAACCGCCCGGGATCCCCGGATTCCCTGGGAGCGGCCCACCATGAATTTCTCGGTGGCCTCCCGGATGACCTGACCGGCCTCCTCCAGGCCCTGCGTGCTCGTGGCGTCCCAGATGGCGATGTTGTCCTTCGGGAAACCGCACTGCATGGCCTCGCGCTTGCCCATCTGGTCCGGCACGAGGACCGCCAGGGTCCAGTTGTCCTCCTGCGTCGCGAACAGCTCGGCCACGGCCTGCACCAGCTGGCGCGGATCCCTGCTGAAGGCCTCCGGGCAGCGATGACTCGCGTTCTCCTGCCCGTCGGTCAGCACGAACGTCAGGAAGCTGTGGTCGCCGTACAGTTGCGCCGTCTGCGCCAGCTCCCGCTGCGACTTCAGGGTGGCCGCCAGCAGGGCCGTCATTCCGCCGACCCGGTACAGCTGCTTCAGGGACGGCATCCGCAGCACGTCCTTGTCGTAGATGACGCACTCCACCCCCGCTGCGAAGACATACACCGTCACACGGGTTTCCTGGTCCAATTCCTTGGACCGGCGGGCCAGATAGGCGATTTGCTGATCTGCGACCTCGACGACCTTGTCGCTCAGGTGCGACATGGACGAACTGGCATCCAGCACAAGGGCGACGTGATTGATGTAGTTCTGGTTTCCGGACATGACGGCTCCCCCTTCTCCGGACTTCCCCGGATCGATACTCGAATCCTCGCAGCCGCCACTGACAATCGATCTTGGAGGCGCGCCCCTGCGGAGGGTGCGGGCGCGGAGGAGGGGGGTTCGCCGAACATCACCGCCCGCAGCAACTGATGGCCCAGGGGGCTCAGCGGTCCTTGAGGAGTGCGCAGGCGAAGTCCTCCTGGACCGTGCGGAGCCGGGCGAGCAGCGCGGGCTTCATGCCCTTGCTGGTCTGGGTGTTGATGGAGAACGTGAGCGATCGACGGCCGTCCGGGGTGGTGGCGGCGAGCTGGGTGTAGCCGGGGAAGTTGCCGGTGTGGCCGTAGAGCACGCCGCAGCGGGTGGTGTACTGGAAGATCGCGAGGCCGGCGGCGTTGGTGCCGGGACCCGCCGGCTCGGAGGAGTCGCCGGGGCGGAAGGCCAGCTGCTCCTTGCGGGTCTTCTCCGACAGCAGCGCGGGGCCGCCGTAGCCGCGGATGAAGGCACCCAGTTCCCTGGGGGTCGACACGATGCCGCCGGAGGCCCAGACCCCCGAGGTGCCGACGGCCTCACTGATGTCCTCGGGCTCGGCGGGCGGGGTGACGTCGTAGCCGTGCAGGAACGGGCTCGGCAGGCGGTAGCCCAGCGGCAGGCTCGTCCGGCGCAGCCCCAGCGGCCGGTACACGAGCTCCTTGAGCAGCTCCTCGTACGGCCGGCCGGTCACGGCCTCGGCCATCAGCGCGACGGCGATGTTGTCGGAGTTGGAGTACTCGTACAGGACACCCGGACGGAAGAGCAGCGGCTCCCCGGCGACGAAGTCCAGCAGCGTGCGCGGGTCGAACACGTGGCGGGGATCCGCCTGGAGGATCCGCAGGAACGCGGGATCGGCCGAGTAGTCGGGCAGCCCGCTGGTGTGCTGGAGCAGCTGACGCAGGGTCACCGCGTGCCAGGCGGCCGGCTGGGCGGGCAGCACTTCGCCGATGGTGGCGTCGAGGGAGAGCAGCCCCTGGTCGACGAGCCGGAGCGCAACGGCGCCGCTGAACGCCTTCGCGATGCTCGCGATGCGCATGTGGTCGTCGGGCTTCGGCGGACGGCCGGTGGCGATGTCCCCGACCCCGGCGGTGTACACCTGCGGCCGCCCGTCCCTGGTGAGTACGGCGATCACCCCCGGCGGGCCGTCGTCCTGTGCGACGAGCCGTTCGAGCTGCCGCCGGAGGTGCTGCTCGTCGTGCCCGGGGCTGCCACCGGCCGCATGCGCGGGCTGCAACAGCGCCCCCACCGCGGCGGCGGCAAGGGCGGCGGCGGACAGTCCACCGCGGAAACGGCGTACGGAGGCGCGGGTGGGCACGGGTCTCTCCCGGTGTGCAGCAGGGCGGCCGACGGCCGATGAGGGCCTGCCTAGCAGCAGCGCGGGCTGCCCGGACCCGCGACGCGCGCGGCCGGGGGCCGGTCGGCGGACACCGGACTCCCCTGCGCAGGGCGTGTCGCATGCGCCCCGCGGTGTGCCGGAAACGTCTCAACCTTCCGGCGGCGGCGCTGCTCAGAGACGGCGGAGTTCAACGCCATGGCCTCGAACGGCCCGAACCACGTCTGGGCCGAGGCCCGCGTCGAACGCGGTGCGACCGGCACGGACCACGGACCGGTCGCACACTCCGACGGCACCCGGCGGAGCGCGGTCGCCGCTGCGCCTCCCGCAGGTGGGCACCCGGGGCACGGGGGCCATCGGCGTCACCTCCACGGGCAGGCCCTCACCGTGGTCGGGCTGGCTGCCGACGCACCGGCCCCCGGAGAGGAAGAGCCCGGCACGATCCCCTTCGCGGTCAGGGGCTTTCTGAAGCTGCCGCTCGTATGACCTTTCCCTGGAGGGGGGTTCTGTCCTGCCATTGGAGTGAACCGGCGTTCCCCGCTGCCAGGACGTGATGTTGAAGCGGTCAGCACGCACTTTTCCGGCGTGCGATCGAGTTTTAGGAGAATCATGCGTATTCGCTCTGCTCTCACGTCCTCTGTCCTGGCTGCCGGCATCCTGCTGGGCGGTGCGGGTGCGGCCCTGGCCGACGACGGCGTCGAGATCGGCAGCTTCTCGGGCGGCCACTCGCAGTTCGCGCGCACCTGCGCCTCGGCTGCGGCGGTTCCGGCGGTCGTCGGCCCGGTCTACACCTCCAACTGTGCCGCCGAGGGCGAGAAGGAGTGGGCGGACGCCGCTCACCTGGGCGCCAACTGACGACCGCCGCACCGTGACGGGCGGTCGACCGGACACGTCGACCGCCCCTCCGGCCACATCGTTCATACAAGCGTATTGAACAACCGTCATAGACATGCGTATAGTCGATCTCGGCAAGGGCAACCGCCCCACCACCCGAACCGAGGGAGCACTACCGCCATGACCGTCCAGCCCACCCGCGCCACCCTGACCGTCGACGGCCGCACCCTGTCCTACCTGGACTTCGGCGGCACCGGCCGCCCCCTCGTCGCGCTGCACGGCCACCTCTCCGAAGGCGCTTCCTTCACCGCCCTCGCCGCCGCCCTCGGCCCCGAGTGGCGGGTGATAGCCCCGGACCAGCGCGGCCACGGCGACTCCGACCGCGCCCCCGAATACACCCGCGCCGGCTACGTCGCCGACCTCCTCGCCCTCGTCGACCACCTCGGCATCGACCGCGCGGTCTTCCTCGGCCACTCCCTCGGCGCGTACAACGCCGTCCACCTGGCAGCCGAACGCCCCGGCCTGGTCGAGGCCCTGATCAACGTCGACACCGCCGTGGACCTCCCCGACCACGGCACCAGCCCCCTCGCCTTCGTCCTCGACTTCCCGTACACCGCCCCCACCCGCGAGGAACTGGCCGCCGGCTGCGGCCCCCTCGCCGCCGTCCTCGGCCCGGTGCTGCGCCCGCTGCCGGGCGGGGCCGGCTGGCGGCTGCCGTTCCACCCGCAGGACACCGTCGACTCCGAGAACCTCGTCCACGGCGACCACTGGAAGCAGTGGCTGGCCACCGACTGCCCCGCGCTCCTGATCCACGGCCTGCGCAGCCAGGTCCTGCCCGCAGACCAGGCCCGGGCCATGTGTTCCCGGCGCCCCGGCACGCTCTACCGCTCCCTGGACACCGACCACTTCGTCCAGCAGGCCGACCCCGAAGGCTTCGCCACCGCGGTCCGCGCATTCCTCGCGACCGTCTGACCCGCCCCCATCGCCCGGCCGGCGCACGGGACGGGACGGGCCGCACACGGCAGGACGGGCACGGGCGGGACGGCGGGGCGGCCCCGGCCGGATTCGAACCGGCGTCCTCGCGATTTTGGAGACCGCGCGCGTCGACCTCTGCGCTACGGGCCCGCCCGCCCGGAACTCTAGGGACTTCCCGGGCGGCCGTCGAATCAGCCCTGGCGGGTGAGGATCCCGGTCGCCTCTCCGGTCTGGTAGCGGACCCGGTTCTCGTCCAGCAGGGTGAGCGTCTGCTCGCCGATGCTCTTGCACCTGCCGCTGGGGATGCTCTCGGTGACCATCGTGTCGAGTTCGATCGCGCCCACGTCGGCGGCCACGAGGGTGCCCGTCCCCCTGCACTGGATCGTGCTGCCGGTCGCGGTGCTGGTGGTGCGCGTGGTGACCACCTCGTCACCGAACTTCCCCTGCCGGATGGTCATGCGCCGATGGTGTTCCCCGGTGTCGTCACTGATGGCTCCCTCCCATACGCCCAGGAACACCGCCGGTACGGCGCCCGCCGGAGCGGAGGGCGCCGGGGTTCCCGGCGCGGTGGTGTGCGGGGTCTGGACCGGGGGAGCGGCGGAACCCGGCGTCTTGGCGGAGGTGGTCCACACCGTGGCCGCGATGCCCAGGACCGGGATCACGATTCCGATGACCCACCAGGCCCACCTGGGCGGACTGCCGCCCGTACCGCCCGACTGCGAAGGCGCCTGCTCGACCCGCGCCCCCTCCTCGTCACGAGTCTGGCTCACTTCCCCCAACTCCCCCTCCAGGACCGGACACTGATCAACGCTGGCCAGCGAAGCGTACGACCCCGGCCCGCAGGGGCGGATCCGGAAAGGACGGCCTCGGCGAAGTCGCGCCCCGCCCGGCGAACCGGCTCATCCGGAGCGGTCTTGGAGCCCTTTCGGCCAGCGGCCCGACGCCGGGCTCCGGCAACCGGCGAATGGCCGAACTGCACGCTGGCCCGGCCCGGTGGCGCCTCCTACGATTCCGCTGTCCGGCCCCGCGGACCGCCCGGCTTGCCATGTACATGACATTCACGCAGCTTCCGCCTGCTGTTGCGTCCCCCACGTGACCCGGACCGCGGCCCAGTGGCGCCCGGTCTCCGAAGCAGCGAATTGGAGAATCATGGCCGGAGGATTTCTGGCGAGCGGCGCGATCGGCCTGCTGCTCGCAACGGCCCTGCCCGCCCAGCACGGCCCCTCGGCGATCACGGACCCGCCGCCGGACCGGATCGTCATCGACGTCGCGACGGTCAACGGGTCAGGCTGCCCGAAGGACACGGCGGCCGTCGCCGTGTCCCAGGACAACACCGCCTTCACGGTGACCTACAGCCAGTACGTCGCCCAGGTCGGCGCCGGCGCACCGCCCACCGCCGCACGCAGGAACTGCCAGCTCAACCTCATCGTGCACGTGCCCCACGGCTTCACCTACGCGATCGCCAGCGCGGACTACCGCGGCTACGCCTCCCTCGCACCCGGCGCGAGCAGCACCACGAAGGCCTCGTACTACTTCCAGGGCTCACCGCAGACCGCCGCCCGGGAACACACGTTCAACGGCCTGTACGACGACAACTGGCAGGTCACCGACGAGACCGACTGGGCGCAGCTGGTGTGGGCGCCGTGCGGTGTGCAACGGAACTTCAACATCAACACCGAACTCCGCGTGCGCAAGGGCACGTCGGCCCCCGCGTCCAGCAGCTACATGACCATGGACTCCACCGACGGTGACATCAGCACCGTGTACCACCTGGCCTGGCGGGAGTGCCCCGCGAGCTGACGTCCCCGCGAACCGACATCCCCGGGCGGGGGCGCACCGAGCCCCCGCCCACGGGCTTCAGACGCTGGAGGAGCTGGCCCACGGGCTGGCCCGGGAGTTCACAGCGATCCTGCCCGGCGGTGCCCTGTCCGAGGCGAGCCTGGAAGCCTCGCGTCCGCTCGACCGGCGCGCACTGGGCCGTGGCAACGAGATGCGCTCGGTCTACCAGGACAGCGCCCGCAATGACCCCGCGACGCTGGCCTACGCCCGGTGGCTGACGGAGAAGGGCGGCCAGGTGCGCACCAGCCCGCTCCTGCCGCCGCCCCGCCTGCTGATCTTCGACGCCAAGGTCGCCGTCGTACCGATCGACCCTGCCAACTCACGCCTGGGCGCCCTGTGCACCCGCGCACCTGGCATCGTGGCGTCACTGCTGACCTTGTTCGAGCAGACCTGGGACTCCGCCGTCCCCCTCGGCGCGGACCGCCCCCGCCCCACCGACTCAAAGCCCACCGCGGGCGAACTCGAACTCCTCAAGCTCCTCGGGGATGACGGACGAAGCGGCCGGCAAGCCCCTCGGGGTGTCCCTGCGGACCGTCCGCCGCCAGATGTCCGCTCTGATGGAACGCCTTAACGCCAGCAGCCGCTTCGAGGCCGGCCTGAAGGCGGCCCAGCAGGGCTGGCTCTGAGCGGACCGACCCACAGGACGGCAAAGTGGCTTTGTTCACGAGAACCGGGTCCTGGACAGATCTTGGGGAGCGGTCGCGGAGGGTGACGACCATTCGATTTAAGAGGGTGGTCACGAGCCTCGGCTGCCCGACTCGAACGCTCACCTCGTAGCCTCCGCACATGACTGGTGATGCGTTCCTGTGCCGCTGTGTCTTCTGCCATGGTCTACGGCGACCTGACGAAGCGGACCATGCGAATCTGACGATCATCGAGAATGTGTAGCAGCACGGATGGCACGTCGTGATGGTTCCCGAGGACGAGGTCGGTCCTGGATTCGCCTACACGATCGGCCTGTAACACACTCACGGCGCACTGCGGACCAACAGACTCACAACTCTACGAGGCGCCAAGTTCTCCTACGGTGTGCGGCTCCCGCCCGTCCAGGTGCCGTTGGCAGTACGTCCAGGGGGTGAGCGCCGAGGCCGAGATGGCTTCTCGGCCTGTGGAATATCCCAGGTCGATCCGCGCGGCCCGGTCGAAGGAGAAGTCGACTTCTATAAGCCGCACGGCAGCGGCCAGTGCCGTAGGCAGCTCGGACAGCAAAAGCGGTTGTGTTGGCACGCCGTATCGGCTGTAGCGATCGTCGTGCTCCTCGTCCCAGGTGAACAGATACGGCGCCCGTGCCAGCTCGATGACGCAGTGCTGAGGGCAGTCATATTCCACACACCCCGCAGCGAACCATTCCGGGTGCCGCGTCTTGGCCCAGGCTGTCGCCTCATCCAGGGCCTGCACATGAGCGTTTGCCGCCGAGGGCACCGGTCCGAACGCGGAGTAGAACAACCCGACTCGGTCGAACGGATCTACCGCCCACCAGTGGAACTGGAGTCCCCAACGAGGATGCGTCATGGGATAAGCATATTGAGGCGTGGTAACTCCTTCTGTGCCCCGGGCCTGACCTACGGCGAAGCCTGGCGTTCATTCCGTTCAGATCCGGTCGTACCCAGTTGTCCAGCTGGGATCGCAGGCCCCGAGTGAACAGACTCGAACGACGACCGCCTGGCCGACGACGTCGTGGCCGGCGCGGGACGACCCCGAGCGTGAAAGAGCCGGAGAACACTGTCTGGCCTGTATGCACCGCTCGCTTCAGGCCCTCGTGGGACAGGGACGAACCCGATCTGATGCAAGACCATCGAGAGGCGGAAGAAGGGGTGGTTGCCACCGGACCACGGCCTGCGAGAGCTTCGCCACCTGCGCTGAGTTCCTGCCCATCCGGACCTGTTGTCGTGGTACGTAGGGTGGAGGGGTGACGGATACCCAGGCCACAGGCTATGACTGTCTTTCGTCTCGTCCGGTGTCGGAGGGCGAGTGGCGGGCGTTTTTGCTGGACTGTTTCGAGGTCGCCGAGTGGCAGTTGTTCGTGGGGCATGAGGACCGCGTCGCCGAGGGGTTACGGGACGTCCCGCAGGATGTGGTGTTCTCGGTGTTCTGTACGTACCGGGAGGTCTTCGGTCACTTCGTGATGGGTTTTAGCGTCAGCATCGAGGGTTGGTTGGTCGACCGGGTGGGTCGCCTGGAGTTCGCGGAAAGGTTTGCTGCCCACTTCGATGCGTATGTGCTGTACGGCGACACCGAGCCGCCGGGATTGTGGACTCTGATTTTGGCGGATGGCCAACGCCTTCGTGCGGCGATGGATGAGGGAGAGGACCGGTGCGTGCTCTATGCGGCCACAGCGCCAGTCCCGGGTCTTCCCGGCATCCGCGTAGACGAAGGTCTGTGGCAGCTCAAGTAGGCGCAGAGGCGCTGCTGCGGAGTTTCGTTCGTGCTGGTTGATGGGCGTCGGGTGATCTTCTTGCGGCCGTGGGCTATTTCTGGTGGCTGCGGCGAGAAGCCGGCCCGTGATGTGGTAGAGGTCTTGGCGAAAGCTGTCCGACATGAAGCAGCTCACGGCGGCTCAGGGCATGTCGTATGGCGGGGCTGCCCACTACGTATGGCCGCCTTTGGGCCGCCCCAGTTATGGGGTGTCGGAGCTCCGTCGCCGTCGTCGCGCACGGCCATCTCGCTCAGGGCCGGGTGGCGCAGTGTGGTGTAGGTGGGGTCGCCGCCGGTGCATGGGTCGGTGTTCGGGGCAGGCGGGTGAAGTGAGGGAGTACTTCGTCCAGCACGCCAATGAACAGCACGCCGGTCTCGCCGACGGCGCGCGTGCAGGCGTTCAGGGCGGGGGCCGTCGGAGGGGTGGGTGACTCTCCGGCCATGGATCTGCCCTACAGCACCAGGCCCTCCATGGAGGAGATCGTTGCAGCGGTGCCCAGACTTGCACCGTACGCACAACCCGCTGTGGTCCTGGCCCCCGAACGGGGCGCCGACGGTCCACGAGAGTGCAGTGGGCGGACCGTTGCTTTGGCCGGCCGAGGAGCCTTGGCCGCACTGTGACTTCCCGGACGAGAGGTCCAGTTCGGGGATGCCGGCGACGGCCATGGTGGCGGTGGTGCAGGTATACCGGCGGGACGCACGGGGTGACTGGTGGCCGGAAGGCAAGGACGTGTTTCAGCTTCTGTGGTGTCCCAACGTGCATTGGGGTCCGCCAGCTCCGCACGCCGACGTCAGCCCGGTCGCCGAGATCCGCTGGCGGAGCAGCGCCGAGGTCACGCGAATACTCGGGTCGCCCCCGCTGCCCGTACGGCAGGAGGATCCTGACTACGGCTACTCCCCGGTGCGGTGCACGCTTGCCCCGGTGCCCCTCGTCGATTTCCCCTACCCGCAGACCCTGCCAGACGAGGAGCTCATCGAATCCGTGAAGGAGTATGTGGAGGCGACTGGGGACGGAGACGATGTCATCACCAGGGTGGCCGGGCTCAAGTTCGGCGGGTGGCCCACCTGGCACCTGAACGAACCTGACGACGTTGCCTGCCTTACCTGCGAGGCTCCGTGTCGTCTGCTGTTCACCGTGGCCAGTGACCACACCACAGGGATCACGGTCGGTGATGGGCGTCGTGTGATTTTCAGTGGGTGGCGTCAGTTGTTTGCGCCGGGTGTGTGAGGCGTTTTTGCTGGTGGTTGGGGTGGGTGGGCTCGTGGGGATGTCGTTTTCTTGGTGAAGGTTGCTGGCGTTCTCCAGTGAAGGTTGGCTGTCGTTCGTGTAGCGCGTGAGGTCAGTCCTGCTGCAGGGCCTTGGCCTTGTCGCTGATGTGTTGTACCTGGGCGGCGGTCAGGGATCGGATGTCCCAGATCAGCTCGGCCACGTCGGCTGCGGCTGGGTTCTGTGGCGGGGTCTGGTCCGGCGGGTCGATGCCGGTCAGGGCGGCCAGGTCGTGGGCGGGGATGCCGAGCAGGATTGCGAAGTCGGCCAGGAGGTCGGGGGTTACTTCTTTGCGGCCGTGGCATATTGCTCCGATGGTGGCTGCGGCGAGGAGCCGGCCCGTGAGGTGGTAGAGGGTCTTGGCGGAAGCCGTCCAGTTCAGGTTCCGGTTGCCGAGCATGTGTACGAGTAGCGCGCCGTGGCTTGGTTGGTACTGCTCGTGCGCAGGCGCTGGCGGAGTTGGCTGTATCCGGTTGTGCCGGGGCAGTGACTGGGCGAGCTGACGGAGTTGTCGTCTGCGGTCTGGCGGGAGGGCCGTGGCGTCCCCAGCGAGCGAGGGGATCTGGCTGCCGGCCTTTGTGTCGGAGGGGGCCAACTCGTCTGGAACCGCCATTCCTGCGATGACGAAGAGGTCTGCGGTGTGCAGTTTCAGCGCGGGTGCGAGCCGCCGGAGCAGTGGTGGACGGGGTACGGCGCCGTCGAGTACTGCCTGGAGCTCGGATTCGGCTACACCGGCCCGTTCGGACAGGTCACTGATGCCGAGATTCCGGAGGTCTGACAGTCGCGCTAGGAGTGCACCGAGGCCTGGAAGTCCTGTCACGCCGCCAGCGTAGTGAGGTGATCACATTCATACGGCAACTCCGATCTTCCCGCTCCCCTCGTTCGTGTTGGTCTGGTCGGCGTGTCGGGATGGACACCTCTGCGCGTGGACAGCCGCATGGTGCGGGGTTGCGGCTGGGGGTGAGGGGTGTCCGATCAGGGTCTGGCCGGTGGGGGCATGCCGCCGTTGTCGCCGGGCGGGGCGCGTGAGGGCGCGGTGGCACGGCTCGTGGCGCTGGATGGCCGGGGCGAATTGACGACGGAGCACGCGCGGTTGGTCGCGGAGGCTCTTGGGGTGTCGCTGCGGACGGTCTGGAACTGGGTGGCGGTGGCCCGGCGTGAGGGCCGGCTCTCCGCACGGACTCCGTCGCGGGTCGGTGTGAGTGCGGATCTGCGTGCGCGTTTGGCGGTGTGGGGGCGGGAATGTGGCTGCGGTGCACCGGGAACTGGCTGCCGAGGCCGCTGCGGCCGGCGAGCCGGGATCGGTGCCTTCTTTGCGCGCCCTGCAGCGCGCTGTTCGCCAGGACTTGTCGGTGGGGGAGCGGGCGGGGTTGAAGGGCGGTGAGGCGGCACGTCGCAGCTTCGATGTGTATGGCAAGCGTCCGCCGACGCATCGGAACGCGTGCTGGGAGGGTGATCACAAGCGGATCCCGGTGCGTGTGGATGTCGAGGGCAGGGCGGTGTGTCCGTGGGTGACGTGGTTCATCGATGTCGCGTCGAAGGTGATCGTGGGGGTGGCGGTCACCCCGCATCAGCCGGCGAGGGATGCGGTGCTGGCGGCGTTGCGGGCGGGGATCAGCCGCCGGGATCCGTACGGGCCGTTCGGTGGCCTGCCGGGGATGGTCAGGGTGATCGCGGTAAGGAGTTCTTGTGCCGGACGGTGGAACGCGCTCTGGGCGCATTCGCGGTTCCGGTCCGTGATCTGCCTGCCTACAAGCCGTATCGCAAGGGCACCGTCGAGGCTCTGAACGACGCGGTGGAGGAGATGTTCCTGGTCTCCCTGCCTGGCTATACCCGCAGGGCCCGGCCGGTCGGTGCTCACCGCGCGGATCAGGTGGAGGACCTCCTGTCGTTCGCACAGTTCGTCGAGGAACTGCTGGGCTGGGTGCGGCGGTGGAACACCGAGCACCGCCCGTCGGGCCTGGAGTCGGGGCTGACGCCGCTGGCGGCGTGGGAGGCGGACCCGACACCCGTCGAGGACGTTCCGGAGGAGCGGTTGGCGTTCTTCGCGCTGGAGGACGACGGCCGCATCCGGAAGATCTCGACGAGCGGGGTCCGCTGGCGGCGCCGGTTCTATATCGCGCCGTGGATGGTCGGTCACGTCGGCACCAGGGTCCGGCTGAGGTATCTGCCGCACTTTGACGGGCGGATCGAGGTGTTCTCCACCGAGGGGTGGGGCCGGCATCTGGGCACCGCTCACCTTGCTCAGGAGGCGACGCTGGAAGAGCGCTGGGCGCTCAGCTCGGTCAGGGAGAAGAAGGCCCGCGAGCTCAAGGCCGCCTTGAAGGCGGCGGAGAAGCTGCGCCGGACCCGGTATGCGGCTACGACCACGCCGGGCGCTCCTCGTCCGCGGAACGCGGTCACCGGGGAGCAGGCTCGGGCGGAGATCGCCGAAGCGAAAGCGACGGATCTGGCCGCACGTGCTCTGCCCGATCTGATCCCGCCCCGGGACCCGCCTGAGGGCTGGGCACGGCCCAGGCCGCGCCCCGGCACCACCTCATCGACCTCGAAGCACGGCCCCGGCACAGCCGTGCCGGCCGACGCGATGGACACCGAGCCCGGTTCGGGCAGCAAGGAGTGACACCAGATGGCTGCCGCGGAACGCAGGGGACGCCTGCCCAGGGAACGTGAGGATGACTTCATGCGCCTGCCGGGCGCCCAGGTGGTCTCCACCCGTGCGCTGCTCACGGCTCGGGAGAACATCCGGGCCGTGATCGAGGCAAAGGCGATGATCTGCATTTACGGGCAGGCCGGCAACGGCAAGTCCTTCGCGGTCAACGCGTCACTGCGCGAGCTCGCGCCGAAGCTGACCCGCCGGATCCAGTTCCGGGCACGCCCCTCCACCCGCGATCTGCGCCACGAGCTGTTCCACGCACTCGGCCTGCAGGGGCGCCCACCCTCTCATGCGATCGAGTTCGACCGGATGCTGCGCGGTGCGCTGGAGGAGCCGCATGTCCTGGTCTGTGATGAGGCCCAGTGGCTGTTCAAGATGTGGTGTGGATGAGCCGGTTGTTTCGCTGGCGGCGGTTGCTTTTCATCCGGTGGGTCGTTGAGTTCGTCGGTGGTAGCTCGGTTGTTCAGGTGCTGCCTTAACTGACGAGCTTCGGGGTGTCGCGGGTGGTTGTGGGGGAGTGGGGCGGGTTGCGTCTGGTCGGTGGCGGGCTGGCCGGTCCGGATGCCGGGGCGGATCCGTGGGTGTTCCAGGCCGAGTGCGCTGAGGCGTTCGCGAGGTCGTGGGTGGTGCGGGGGTTCGCTCTGACGACAGTGCGTGGTTACACGACGCTCCTCGCGCGGGTGCTGGGGCGTTTCGACTGTCCGGTGTGGGCGGTGGAGGCCGAGGACGTGGATGAGATGCTCCACGCTCTGGTGGTGGAGGGTCTGGCGGCGGGTACGCGTCGGCAGTACTTGCAGATGCTCCGTGACTTCCATGCTTTCGTCGTGCTGCGGTATGGCCCCCAGGTCCGGGCCCTGTTCGGGGTGCAGGCCGGCGGGGGTGGGCTGGACCGGTTCAATCGTGTGCGGCATGCCGGTGACGATGCTGCCGTGGGGCCGCCGCCGGGCCGGGAGCGTCTGGAGAGGTTCTTCTCCTTCGCCCGTTCCCAGATCGCGGTCGCGTCCGATTACCGGGCTGCGGCGCGGGATTACGCCATGCTGCGCACGCCGTACCTGTCGGGGGTGCGGGTGAGTGAGCTGGTGCGCCTAGACCAGGTTGATGTGTATCCGCAGCGTGGGCCGGCGGGGAAGTTGCATGTGCGGTTCGGGAAGGCGGCGAACACGTCGGGGCCGCGGCCGCGGTGGGCGCCGATGCTGGAGGGCTTGGACCGGATCCTGGGCTGGTACCTGCAGGACGTTCGGCCGCTGTTCCCTGCCGGGGCGGCGCTGTTCTGTGATGACGTTGGGCAGGCGTTGAAGACGGGCACGGTGCGGGATCGTCTGGCCCGACTTCTTGACCTTGAGGGTGTGGGCTGGGAGGAGCGGTTCACGCCTCATGCGCTGCGTCGGGCGTGCGCGACGCACCAGTACGAGCGGGGCATGGACCTGGTCGCGGTCCAGCAGCTGCTCGGGCATCGGCATATCGCCTCGACGATGGCGTACGTGAAGCCGTCGCAGCGGTTCGTCGAGGACGCCTGGCAGCGCGCCACCGATGCCACCGTCCGCGCCCTGGCCGGCTGACCGGAGAGGGGCGATGGACATGACCTCGAGGGGACCTGAGCTCTCACACCCAGCGGCGGCAGGCGTTCAGTGGCGGTTGCGGATGGCGGCGGCGGAGCGCGGTGTGTGGACGGGGACCCAACTGCGGCTACTGCTGGCTGAGAGGACGGGACTGGAGCTGTCCACGGCCTCGGTGTCGGCCCTGTTCACCAAGCAGCCGTCCCAGGTGAAGCTCTCCACCCTGGCTGCGCTGTGCACGGCCCTGGACTGTGCTCCTGGAGATCTACTTGTGCTCGGTCCCGCAGCACCGGCACCGGCCCCGGGACCCGCGCTGGGAGGGCTGTCAGACGGGAGGCCGTCGCCCGGTTCGTCGCGGGTGGCCGGGAGACGGTCACTGCCTCCCCTCTGACCTTCGCGGCTCTTCGTCGGCCGTCCTTCCACCTACCTGGCGGGTTCAAGATCCATGTCAGCGTCCGTTCCTGACGCCGTGCAGGGCCGCTGCCCCGGCTGTACGAAGCTGCGCTGGCTGCGCCCAGGATCGGGCCTGTGTGCCTGGTGCTTACGGACGTGTCCTGGTTGCGGAGGTGGCAGACGCTCGGTGGAGGAGACGTGCGCGGCATGCCGACGGCGGGCCGCAGGAAGGCCGGCGCTCGGCCCATGTCGGCGATGCGGGCGCCGGCGGATCCTGGACGCGGCGACCCAGTGGTGCCGTCCGTGCACCGATCCTACGAGGGCCCAGCCGCCTGCGGCCTGTACGGGATGCGGTGTGCCGTCCCAGTGGGCGCGGGGTATGTGCAAGCGCTGCTACGAATATTCGCCTCACACCGTCACGACCCGCGCGGCAGGCTGGGCTCGCCGGATGCCCTGCACGCCGGCCTGGTGGGACCGTCTTACCGCGCACCTGGTAACCCACCGCAACGTCTTCTACGGCGCGGACACCCTCGCTCACACGGCCCGCCTCGTCATCGACACAGGCCACACCGACCCGCACACTCTGCTCGCCGAAGCCCGCCGCACACGCCCCTGGCTCAGCCGGCTGCTCGCGGACTTCTTCCACACCCACCACCTCCTCGACACACCCGCAGACATCCAGAGCACGCGGGCTGCAGCCCGCCGTGAGCGACGGATCGAGGCAGTCCCCGCCCCGCTGCGCCCCGCCATACGCGCTTTCGCGGAGGTGCTGGTGGCCCGCCGGAAGAATGCCGAGCGTCTCGGGCTACGACCCAATCAGCTCAAGACCATCGAGATCCGCCTCGACACCGTCCGAGACCTGGCACTCCACCTCCACGCGAAGGGCCACACCACCTGGGCAGGCGTGAACGCCACCGACCTTGAAGCCTTCCTGGCCCGGAACCCGGCCCGCCGGGCTTCCTGGCTCCCCGGGCTGAGGCAGTTCTTCTCCCACTCCCACCGGACCGGCCTGGTACTCCACGACCCGGCCGCGGCCATGGAGGCCCCGCAGCCACGCGGCTTCAGCGGCTCGACCCTCACCCTCGATGAGCAGCGTGTCCTCTACCGCCGCTGGAGCGCCGGCGAGGCTGCCCTGCCGCACGAGGCGTTCATCGGCCTGGCGGCTCTTCTGCACGCTGCCACCACCACCGAACTCCGCCATCTCACCCTCATGGACATCGCCACCGCCTCCCGAACAGTCCGCTTCCCAGGGCGCAGCGTCGATCTCGCTCTCGATGACGCCACATGGCGGGCCTTGGAAGCCTGCCTCACCCACCGCCGCGCCCTGCACACGGACAACCCGCATGTACTCGTCAGCCGGCTCACCAGAGTCACCACCGGCCCGGCCGGCGCAGCTCACATCCGAGACAGCCTCGCACCGATCGGACTTCTCCTGCGGATTCTGCGTTCCACACGGCTGCTCACCCTTGCCGACGAACTCGACATCAAGCAGCTCACCGTGGCCCTGGGCATGTCCTATGGCGGAACCGCCCACTATCGGTAGCACTCTGAGTCCC
>NZ_JBITTH010000029.1:0-108429 GCF_044541755.1 Streptomyces sp. NPDC085524 | reverse complement strand
AGGTCATCACACTCGACGACAGTCCCCCCATGAATGACGGAGCGTCACCGGCGCACGGTGGCACACCCCAGCTTCACGAAAATCTTGCCAGGGCCAGCCGAGGTTGTACGCCGACAACGAGTGGTTCAACACGCTGTTCGCGGCGCTGCCGTCGAACCGGGACAGGGCCGTGATCGCCTTTTGGATCTCCAGCGGAGTCCGGGCCTCGGAGCTGATCGGCGTCCGGCAGTGCGACGTCGACCCGGGACAGCAGCTGATCAGCGTTGTGCGGAAAGGCTCCCGAGCACGGCAGCAGGTGCCTGCCTCGGCAGATGCGTTCGTATGGCTGCGGCTCTACCAGCAGGATCTGCACGGGCTGGTGTCGCGAGGCCGGACACAGCCAGTGCGGTGGACGCTGCGGCGTCCATTTTTTCAGCCGCTGACCTACCACGGCGCCCATTGCATGTTAGAGCGGGTAAACGCCACCATCGGCACGGACTGGACCCTTCACGACCTTCGGCACAGCGCCGCCGCCCGCATGGTCCGCGACCCGGCACTGACGCTGACCGACGTGCAGTGGGTCCTCGGACACGCGCATCTGACCACGACCGAGATCTACCTCGCGCTGCGCCAGGACGAGGTCGTGGCCGAGGGCCCACCACGCCCGGCAGGCAGACCGACATGCCGAGCCGGTGCCGCCGCCTCCGGCACCCGGCTACGACCCGGAAGCCATGGACGTACTCTTCGGGCGATCTTCCTGACCATCACCACGAAGCTTTTGACGCGCCGGCAGCTGCAGACCGCGAATGCAACAGCCGAGCAGGCCCGGGCACGGAACAACGTACTGCGGGAACTATTCCCGCCTCGCTCCGCGGAGGCGCAGTGGCCGGCGACAGCGCAGTCGGCGGATGAGGTACTGCGGCGGCTCACGTCGCCACCGTTCTTGCCAGCGGCCAACGCCACCCGGGCCGGGCGACGGCGCGGGGTCGCAAAACTTCTGCGCTGGCTGTCCAGCCTCCCAGGGGAGACCTGGCAGCAGCGTTGGAAGACCAGCCGCGCCGAGGGGATCCCTGGCGCGGACTGAACAGATCTCCCGCTGCGCTTCTTGCGCCAGAGTGGGCCGTCGCCGTCGTATGAGCGTGTTGACCTGGCCTGGATGCTCACCCGCACCCACAAGCACCTGGCCCCGGTCATGGCCGAGGTCCGCGACCCCGAGGGGTTCACCAGGCTGGCTCAGCTGGCCGAGTCCGGGCCGGCCAGTGCCCGAGGCGAGGCCACCATGGCGGCGACCCGGATCGCGATGCTCCTGACCTGCAAAGGCGGGTCGATCGCGAGCATCACCGTCGGGGACTGCGTGGAGCTGGTCGACACCTTGCGCCGCGTCCATGTCCGCGGCGGTCAGCGCAAAGTCGATTTCTACCTTCGGCTGCAAGCCTTGGGTGTCTTCCCTGATGACGCTCCGGCCACGATCCGGGCGTTCGGGCTTGCCGTCGGCCGACTGAGCATTGAAGAACTCGTGGATCGCTATCCGATCCGGTGCCGCGCGGTCCGCGACCTGATCGTGGACTATCTGCGCGAACGGCAGCCCGCGTTGGACTATACCAGCCTGGACGCGGTGTCGCGGACATCTATCTGGACATCGCCCATTGGGCTGCGGAAGAGCCGGGCCGCTGGGCGCCGTGGGTAGTGCCCTGCCCGATCAGCGATGAGGAGATCAGCAAGGCCAAGGACCGCACACACCGCAAGGCCCGGATGGACCAGCGCACCCGCGAACGGCTTCCCCTCCCGCCGGTGCTGATCGAGACCGTCGACCGCAGGCGACGCACCGCAGCCGAACTACTGGCTGCCGCCGAACACACCCGGCCCGGAGATCTGATCCCCGACACCGCCGGAACCTTGCGCAGAGCCGTCGCGCCCAAGACCGCATGGCACCTGACCTGGGCCGAGGAGACCTCGACCGGGCGGCGGCGGAGCCTCACCTTCGAGGAGACCGAAGCCTTCTGGGCCTTCGCCGCGATCGAGGTTCTGCGCCTGACCGGCATCCGCAACGAGGAGCTCCTGGAGCTGACGCACCACAGCATCACCGAGTACCGGCTCCCCAGCACAGGCGAAGTCGTGCCCCTGCTGCAGGTCGCACCGTGCCAGACCGACAGCGAACGGCTCCTGCTGGTCAGCCAGGAACTGGCGGACGTCCTCTCCACCATCATCCGCCGCCTGCGAGGAGGCAACGGCGCGATCCCGCTGGTGGCCTCCTACGACGTCCACGAGCGAGTCTGGAACCCGCCGATGCCGCTGCTGTTCCAGCGCGACATCGGCACCGAACACCGCGCTTTCACCCCGACCGCGCTCCGCAAGCTTCTGATCAACGCGCTGGCCGTCACCTGCCTGACCGATGCCGGCGGCGAACCGCTCGTCTTCTTCCCATACGACTTCCGCAGGATCTTCGTGACAGACGCCATCATGAACGGCCTGCCACCGCACATCGCCCAAGTGATCTGCGGGCATCGGAGCCTTGACACGACGATGGGCTACAAGGCGATCTACCCGGCCGAGACCATCGAGGCCCATCGCGCCTTCATCGCCCGCCGCAGGGCGACCCGGCCCAGCGAAGAGTATCGAACCCCCACTGAGGAGGAATGGGACGCATTCCTCGCGCACTTCGAGAAGCGGAAGGTCTCCATCGGCACCTGCGCTCGCGCCTTTTCAAGCCCTTGTGTCCATGAACATGCTTGCGTTCGTTGCTCGCTCCTGCGGCCAGACCCGGCCCAGCTCGGCCGGTTGGAGGAGATCCGCGACAACCTCATTGCCCGCATGGCCGAGGTCGAGCGAGAAGGCTGGCTGGGAGAGGTTGAAGGGGTCCGTGTCAGCCTGGCCGGAGCGGAAGACAAACTCGCGCAGATCACCAGACGCGCAGCCAGTGCTTTGGTCACCCTCGCGATGCCCACACTCCGAACGGAACCGTGAGCATGCCCGGGACGACGGCGCCTGAACAAACGGGACGAAGCGTTGCCGTTTCGCTATGCGCCAGACGACAGCCGACCCGCGGCCTGCTCCCATGGCTGAGGCTCGACCACGTCGCCCCCGTCGAAGGCGTCCTCCTCGAACCAGCCCGTCCCCGCGAGCCATGTCTCCAGCCACGCTGCGAGGCTGGCGGAGTCGAGGAACCAACACTCATCCCACGATCCGCCGCTATACGGGTTCGGCTCGAAGAGCAGGACCTGACCGTCCTCACTGAGACAATCAACGCCTGCATACATACCACAGCCCCAGGTCAGGATCGGTACGACGCCTTCGGGCCACTCCGGGTGCTCTACTCCAACCGACGCCTCACGTCGCGTCAGGTATTCGCCAACGACGCTGGAGCCCGGACCAAGCAGTGGCAGCAGCCGGTAGTCAGGGCCGAAGCCACCGTCAGCAACCTCGCGATACAGGCGCACAAGTAGGGGATGCAGCGCGAAGCCCAGTTGCCTCTTGGCCGCCGCAATCTGGGCATTGTCGACAGGCGCGGGAAGGTCCTTGCTGTCCGATGCGGCCCGGGTGGCAACGCGTCGCACGAGGTCATCTATGTCGGTCATGGCCGTGATGCTGCCAGAGCCCACTGACATGTCGGCGCCCAGGGCCGCCGGGCGGACAGGTAGGCGACAGGAAGTTCAGAGAAGCCTGCATCCGCTGCCCGATGCTCCACGTCAATCCCAAGATGCTCGCCCGGCTCTCCGAGCTCGAAGCCGATCTCCTGCAACGCAAGACGCGGGCCGAGGCCGAAGGCTGGATCGGTGAGATCGAGGGCATCGACCTCACCCTCACTTTCCTCCGCGCGAAGCGCGACGAGACCCAACGCCGAACCCAGCGACCGGCTGTCCACCTCGGCACCCCCGCACGCCGCCGTCCCCAGGAGTCCGAATGACCCTCCCAGGACCAATGCCTGGAAGCGACCAGCCGTCACCGAAGGATGACGTTCACGCCCCGTTCCTCGAAGATCTCCAGGAGGAGGTCGAACAGCACAAGCTCGCGGTCACCGGCGGGCACGCGCTCTACCAACCGTTCCCGAGCCTCGGCCGAGGAATCCCAGTGCAAGGTGAATGGAGCAGTGGCGCCCCACCCGCCGCAAAGGCAGTCGTCCAGAGCGTCAAGGTTCCAGCCGAAGTATCCGCCGGGTCCGTTGATGGCCTCACCGATTGCACAGTAGAAGCTGTCTTCGTCGACCATGTGCCGGCCGTCCAAGGCGAACACCTGGCCTGCAGGCGCATCGGATTTCCCCTGGCGTTGGTACTCCTGGGACCACAGGGCTACCGACAGCCACGCGTGTCGATCCTCGGGTGCGAGTTCGTGCCACATGCCGGTGCGGTCCAGTTGACCCGTGCGGACCAGCTCCCACGCTCGTTCCGCTCCGGGCAGGGCGTTCTCGCACCACAGCGTCACTGTGACGTCGACGAGGCCGGTTCCAAGGGTGGAAGGCTTGGCGTCGACGACGGTGACCTCGTTGACGAAGTAGGACCCCATGGTGGCACCGTCGCCGTCGAGAAGGGCGAGCCATGCGTTCCCCGCCATGGTGCGACGACTACCGACATGATCGAGGCTCTTCAGTAGGCCACCCTGCGGGAGACACCCTTCGAGGTGCACTCGGCGTGCGCCCTCCTCATCCGGCAGAGGCGTGAAGAGCCCCTCGGCCTCGTGAGTAAAGCCCCAGAAGTCACTGTCGTCCTCGTCCGAGGTCAGCGCGTACTTCTGCCCGTCGCCGGCCCGCCCTGATGTTCGCATCGCACCCCCAATGAGAGCGCTGATCTTACCGACGCCCGACAACTCACCGGGCAGTCGTCGGCGCTGTGCCCATCCCTGACCCCACCCCGTCTATCTCGGAGGCCCATTGACGAGCCACATAGCCCCGTTCACCCATGAGAGTGAAGTGCAGAGAAGCACCTCGGACCTCAAGACGGCCGTCGGCCGCGACTTCGCCGACGAGACCGGCGCCCAGTTGAACCTTGGCCGTCCCTACCGTGCCGGATACGCGACGGGCATGTGGGCCGAGGAATCTTCCGCACGTGCGAAGAAGCCGGTCATCGAGCTGCACCGCATGACAGGGAGGGGCACTCTCCGGCGGGTGACGACGTGGCTCCCGATCCACCACCTCACCACCGACGAGCTATGGCAGCTTCACCAGGACCACGGGATCGTGCGGCACCCGGCCTACGACATGGGAATGCGACGCCTCAGCTGCCGTGCCTGCCCGCTAGCGAAGACTGAGGATCTGATCCGCTCGGCCCAGCTCAACCCCGCCCTCTTCGCTGAGTACGCCCAGGCCGAGAAGGAGATGGGCAAGCCCTTCAAGAAGAGCCATCAGACTCAGGGAGATCATCGAGCGGGCTCAGGACTGACCCGGCCGCCATCGGCTGCGGCGACCCCCGCCGCAGCCGAGATGACCCCAAATGGCAACACAGCCCCTACCCACCGACCATCTGTCACGAAGCGGCGGGACGCGACGGTCGACCCAGGCCCGCAGCGGATCGCGCACCAAGAAGTTCCAGCCGGCCGCCAAGCGCCACTCGGCTCGCTGAACAGCGCCCGTACGCACGCAGCGGCCCGGTCGGCCGGGCCCCGGTTGCGGAGGGACGCGACGACTGCCTTGGGCCGCTGCCCCGTCACGCACCAGGACCACAGCCCCCGTACCGGGCGCCACCCGGCCCGACTAACTGCACCCAGGTGCGCACCCAGCCCGCCCCCCCCGGTCGCGGGGCAGCGGAGACACCGCGGGAACACCGGGCCGGACCCCTATGACTGCTCTGCCGCGACACCCCACGGATGTAGGGCAGGGTGGAGCCGAACCATCAGGAGAGAGAACGATGATCCCTCAGAGACGCCCCACGATGACCGAGTTCGACGTCGCCGCCGCCAGCGGCCTTTCCCTGCGTGCATGCTCGATCGGCAGGTCGGGGTCGCGTGGGGCCAACTGTCTCATCCTGGGGTCGGGGTCGGTGGCCAGGCGCCGCAGGGTGTCCGCGGTGAGCGGGAGGTCGTCGGCCGGACGCCAGCGGGTCCTTTTGACGGGACGGTAGGTGCGGTCGATGTGTACGGCGGTGGCCTGGTCGATCTCGTCGCGGGCCATCCGTGCCATCGCCGTGCGGACGCCGCTGTCCTCGTCGGCGAGGAGCCGGGCCACGACCGGCGTCGGTAGGGAGCCGGAGATCGCAGCCGAAATGCGGAAGCAGGCGTAGGGCGAGTCTACGTGCAGCAAGGGGTCGGCGGTTACCCACGGCAGGCTCAGTGTCCGAAGCTCCATGCGGGCGAAGTCGTGCATGATGGCCCGCTCGACCTTGACATCGTCCATGGCATCGGCGTCGGAGAGCCAGTCGAACGAGGGCGCGTCGGAGATGATCCGCGCGTGGATCGCGGCACGGATCGGCTCGGGGGTGTTCTCGCGGGCGAATATCCCGAGGGCGACCCGCGCGCTGGGGTCGTCGGCGAGGACGTCGCGCAGCGAGGGTGGCAGGTCGGGGTGTTCCGCCAGTTCCGTGCGTACGTCGTCGTCCGGGTCGGCAGCCAGCCGATGGGCGGTGGCGGAGTCCAGCGTGCAGTGGCGGACTGCGCCTGCGCGCGTGACCGGGTCGGCCAGCAGCGCGGGAACCAGGTCGGCCGGCGGGATGGGGTGGGGGAGCCCTCGGAAGTAGGTGGCACAGGCTGCCGCGCGTACGGTCTTGTCCGGGTCGGTGAGGAGAATCCGACGCACCGGCTCCGGGGCCTGTGTCCACCACTCGGCAAGGGTCACCCGGATCTTGGGGTCGGGGTCGTAGGCGAGTCTGCTGAGCAGGTCGGTCGGCGTGTGGTCGTTCTGGGCCAAGTACTCGCGTACTCGTATGTCGGTGTCGTCCACCAGACGCTCGTACACCTCTCGCGGTGTGGCGGCGCCCGCCCTGCTCGCGACGGCCGCGCGTATACCCGGGTCCGGATGTTCTGCGAGCGTCATCTGGAAGGCGGGCGGGAGGCTGCGGTTGAGGGCGAGTGAGTGTGTGAGCCAGTGATTGTCGATGGCGATGATCTCGGCGATCACGCCATCGTTGCGGTCCGGGCGCTTCGCGACTGTGCCCATGCCCTTGCGGTGCGGGAACAGACGGCGTACGAACTCGTGCGGTAGAGCGGGGTTCTGCGCCAGGCCCTCCAGCACCGTGTCGAAGCGGACCGGCTTCGATGGTGTGTCCGACATGGGGAGCGACCCTTCTGCCTGGGCGAGATGACCGCTGAGTCTTACACGCACCGGGTCCGCGACCGCATGGAACCTGTTCTAGTGAGTGAAGGTCAGCAGACGCACTCACGCGGGGTGGCTCTGAGGGCTGGCTACATGCCTCTCCGCAGGCCGGCAGGGCGGCTTCTGCAGATACAGGCATGCCTCGTCTTGGCTATGCGGGGTTTGTCTGGAAGCCGGATTCGATGCAAGTGCTCGAAAATAGTCTCCAACCCGGCTAGAGTCCCAGGCCGGAAAGCCTGCTCCCCGCGCACGCGGGGCTCACCCCGTGCGTGGCCCCGGGTGCGTCGGCCTGGGCATGGCCGGGTCGTGCCCAGGCGGGGTCCACGTATGGGCCGGAAGGGAATTCGCCAGCGTCGTGAAGAACCGCTGGTCGCGCCATGACTCGCGGTTGCCGATGACGAACAGGCGGCGCTTGGCGCGGCTGACGGCGACGTTGAGGAGGTTCGGGCGGGACGCCGCCCAGGCGCGGGCGCCCGGGCGGCGTGGGTCTGTGCCCAGGACCAGGATGACGACGTCCGCCTCCTTGCCCTGCGTGGTGTGCACCGTACCGACCCGCTCGGCCGGCAGCAGGTCCCGGCACGCGCGTTTCGCACCGGCCACGACCTGCCTGAAGGGACTGATCACGAACACGTCCTCGGCCAGGTCCACACCACCCTCGTCGCGCAGCCGTTCCAGCACGCGCCGCAGAGCGCGCCCCTCCTCGGGGATCCAGTGCCCGTCCGCCTGTGTGGAGGCCACGTCCACCCAGCTGCTGGCCGGCCGGTAGGCGTACGGTTCACGGTCGCCCGCGCCGATGCCCTGCACCATCAGGCCGTCGTATGCGATGGCGTTGCTGACGGAGAACATCGGGTCGTCGCACCGCCGGTGCACCCGTAGGGGCGAGCCGACCCACACCTCGTGCCGGCCGTCGGGGAGTTCGGCCGGCAGCACGGTCCCGTAGCGGTTCGCGCGGTCGGCGAGTTGCTGCACCGACGTCCGCCCGGGCGCCCATTCCTCCGCGGCGCCGAAGTCCTCACGCAGTGCCCGCTGCGCCGTCCACGGGAGGACCGCCACGGGCTCCAGCTGCAGCGGGTCGCCGACGACCACCGTCCTCTGCGCCCGCCACATACCGCCCACCGCCATCTGCGGGGTCGCCTGTCCGGCCTCGTCGACGAACAGCCAGCCCAGCGCCTCCGGGCCGAGCCGTCCGAAGACCCGGTCCAGCGAGGCGAAGGTCGTCGACACGACGGGGACCACCAGGAACAGGCTCTGCCAGGCCGCCCGCAGGTGCGCCTCGGGTACGGACCTCGGTACCGCCCCGGTGACCGCGTCCATCGCTGCCATCAGGTTGGCGTACATCGTCCGGGCGGTGCACCGCAGGAAGGCCCGGTGGAGTTCGAGCCCCGCGAGGAACACCTCCGTACGGGCCTGCGTGACCTCGGGGTCGGACCACGGCGCAGCCAGTTCGCGTGCCTGATCGTCCGTCAGCCACGATTCCTGCGGTACGAACTCCTCCCAGCGGCCGCGGGCCTCTGCGACCGTCCGCCCGGCCTCCTCGGCGGCGGCGACCGCCGCCTCCAGTGCCTTGCGCCGCTTGCTCAGGCGGTCCGCGGCCGCGCCCACCGCGCTCCGTACGCCGTCCCGCTGAGCCTGCGCCGCGTCGCGCGCCCGACGCGCGACGGCGACCAGGCCCGCGGCCTCGGCCTCCTCCGCGTGCCAGGAGCGGGCCGCGCGGCCCAGCGTGAAGAGGCTGACCGTGAAACCGGGGCGCCGGACCAGGTGCGCCTGGTGTGCGTGCTCGGCCTGTGCCAAGGCGTGCAGGGCCTGTTCCAGTGCACCCTCGGCGGGCGGCAGGGTCTCCCGTACGCGCGCCAGCTCCGCCGCCTCCCGCTCCTCGCGTGCCCGGCCCTGGCGCACGGCCTCGTGTGCCAGTGGCAGCACGGTGAACGCTTCGGCGGCCGCCGCCCGCTCCGCGCTCAGCCGCTCGGCCTCGGCCAGCGCCGCCTCGAACCGCTGCTTGGCGTCGCGCCATACGCCGCTCTGCGGGGTATCGCGCCACTCCCGCAGCAGATGGGCCAGGCCGCGGCCGCTGTCGATCCAGGCGTTACGGGTCTGCCGGGTGCCGGCGGCCTGTGCGGGAAGGGGCGGTGCGGCAGCGGCCTCGCCGCCCGCGTCGGTCCGGCGGTACTTGCCGTGCCAGAAGCGGTTCACGAACTCCAGGCGGTTCCTCTTGTTTCCCAGGCGGGCGGCGACCGAGCCCCACGCGGCCTGGCCCTTGAGCAGGCGGGTGGCCTGTTCGGCGAAGTAGTCGGCGTCTGCGCGCCACTGCGTGCCGAGTGCGGCGCGGGCGGGGATCTCGGTGGAGATGTTCTCCACGGCGCCGTTGTTGGCCGAGGCGACCACCATCTCGAAGCCGGTGAATTCCGGGCGCAGCGGCGTGACCCTACGGGTGTAGTCCCCGCTCTTCCAGACGTACGGGGCCTGCTCGACGAAGGCCTGCGAGGGCAGCCGGAGCGCGGCGAGGCGGCGGGCCCGCTCGACGACGGCCGCGGCGAAGCAGTCGCGGAGCATCGTGGTCTTGCCCGTGCCGGGCGGACCGTTGACGGCGAAGATCCCGGAGGCGGGGGCCAACTCGGTGTGGATGGCGTTGACCGCGAACTGCTGGCTGAGCGCGAGCGGGTGCGCGGCGTCGGCGGGCCAGCGGCCGAGCGGGGTCCGGGCCGGCGCGACTCCGGAGAGCGCGAAGGAAGGGTGCGCGCGTACATCGACCCGGCGCGACGCGTCGAAGGCGGCCTCGGGGGTGAGGTACGCGGCGAGCCCCGGGCCGGGATCGCGCGCGGCGAGCTCGCGGGCCACCCGGTCCAGGTCGGCGGCGATGAAGCTGTTGAGGAAGTCCTGCTGGTCGGCGCCGTCGCCGGCCCGGTCCAGCCGTACGGGCACGCTGCACACGCGCACCTCGGCCGGCGCCAGCGCGACCGCCACACCCCAGGCGTCGGCCAGCTCTCCGGTGAACTCCAGCAGATGCTTGGCACTGACCGTTCCGGTCCCGACGGGGGAGGCCTCGTCGTCCTCGCCGTCGGGTCCGAGCTCCCCGCCAGGGTCGGCTGACTTGCCGAGCTCACCGAGTTCACCGAGTTCACCGGCCCGTGCGGTCCAGGTTTCGGCCTCCTCCTCGAACCCGTCGAGCCAACCACCGCTGCCGGGGCCGGGAGCGACGGCCCGGCCGGTGGCCCAGGCGCAGGAGGAGAAGACGGGGGAGTCCAGCAGCAGCCGACCCTCGTCCGTGACGGTCAACGCGAACAGCGCGCTTTCGCCGTCCATCCGGCCGTCGTGGTCCTCCTCGCTCTCCCCGAAGACGCGGAGCAGGGTGTCGCGTACGGCGCGGAGGGCGTACGTACCGCCGTAGACGACGTGCTGCCAGCCGTACCCCGGCTCCAGGGGAACGGACCTCAGGGGGTGCCCGGCCTCCCAGGGCAGGGGCCGGTCCAGCGCGACGGTGTACACGCGCTCCCGCGCGGACAGGGCCGGCACCTTCTGCGGACTGAACAACTCGACCGCCCGCCAATACCCCACGACCCCACTGCGCCGCCGACGCTCGTCTCCTGCTCCGCCCATGCGCGTACCCCCGTCCTCGATGATCTCTACGGGCACCCTATGGCGGCCCGATGGAGCGGAGCAGGTCGTTGTGCGGTAAGGATGTCGGTCGCCGTACCCCCCGGTCGGTGCGTACGTGCCGTGTAGGTTGCGGTCGGGCGGTAGCCACGGCGGTCACCGCATTCGGCGAAAGCACTCACGAACGCACCTCGGCCCGCCTAAAGTCCCGGTTCAGGAAGACTGCTTCCCACGTCCGCGGGGATGCCCCTCTGCACGTAGGCACGGGCGTGCCGAGTACGCTCTGCTTCCCGCATATGCGGGGATGACCCTCCGGATGTCGCCCTCCAGATGGCTGCCTACGGCTGCTCCCCGCGCACGAGGGGAGGGGATGCTCGGCGGATCGGCGTGGGCCACTTTGGCTTCGCCCGCTTCCTGCGCTTGCAGGGATGAACTCGCCTAGCTGCCCGGCGAGGACAGAGTCGCCGATTGCTCTTCCGCATTCGCGGGGATGACCACAAGGGGCAGACCCCGGGGGGACAGGTGGAGGGGTCGGTTCGCCCGAGGGTCAGTTCGAGTGTCTTGTCGCTCGTGAGCCCAGTCCCCGGGCTCCGCGGTCAAGTCACCACCGGCGAAGCGCCGACGGCAGGTTCGGAGCGCGGGTCTCCCTCATTCCGGTCCACGTCGTTGAACGGCGGCGGCAGCGGACGTCCGTCCGCGAACGCCGTGAGCGCTTGGATGACCCTCGAAACGCCGAGCGGGTCTGCTGCCCCGCAGACCCGCTGCCGCCCGCAGTACTTCTGGCCCTGCCGTAAGCCGGGCATGTTTCAAACGCTTCTCTTGAAACTCCAAGGTGGTTCACCGGGGTGCTGAAATTTGAGAATGGACTCAATTGCGAAGTCCTCCAGGTCGGCCGCATATGGCCTCACGCCTGGATGGTTTCCGCAGAAGGTGACGTTTGCCGTGAGGTGGTCGTCGTTGAGTCCGCCGTATGAGAGTGAGATGTACGCCGAGATTTCCACCGCTGAGTGCAACTCGTTCGCATGCTGCAAGCAGCTAATTGCGTATGCCACGCAGCGCCTCAGTAGCTTTGATTCCCTCTCGGGGCCGAAAGCTGGGAGGTCGTAATCCATCATTCCGCGGCCGTTTACCGAATATTCCTCGTGGACTACGTCTGTGAATGGTCCGGCTGGTGAGGACTTGAGTGCCGACAAAACGTGTGCACCGCTGGGACGGATCTCCCAGCCGGCCTCTGCGACCCGGATGAACCCCGACGGCACTTCGTCCGGTGTGATGTCCTCCAGGTTGATCCGACTCAGTAGGCGCGCCATGGCGCGGTTCATCTCCATGGTTCAGTCCTCTCCAAGATAACGCAGTCCCTTCTTGATGCCTGCCAAATATCCGGGAACGTCCTTCACTGATCGGTGAATTGACCGCGGCAGGTCGCTGAATTCGCCGGTTTCGAAATTAAATTGGTACTTTGCCTCCGGATTTCTTACGTCCTGGAAATGCAGTTGGCCCATCCTCCCTCCTGGGTCGGGGTTCTCCACATCGATTCGGAAAGGCCCGTGCTCCCAGAGGGTTGAGCTGAATATCCTGGTTCCGTTTGCTCCGATCATATTTGACGGTGGGGCAGGCGGTGCGGCTTCTCTGGGGATGCCGTACGCGTCCCGCATGTCGTTGAGGCGCCTGTCGACGACGTCTGGGTTATACGGGTCGTCGAATGCAGGTTGAGAGGTGTACCCGGGGCGGAGCTCAGGACAGCCCTTGGGGGCCAAGCCGAGCGGGTCGGACCACGTATGAGGGTTGTGGACGTATGTCGCCGGGTTGGGAGCTGGGGCCAGGCCCAGGGGGTCCGGGGTGAGGTAGCGGGCTGTTTCGGGGTCGTATGTGCGGAAGTAGTTGTGGTGGAGGCCCGACTCGGGGTCAAAGTACTGGCCCGGGAATCGGAGGGGGGTGTAGGCGGTGGCGTTGCGGGTCCAGGTGGTGGAGCCCCAGAGGGTGGAGCGGGCGCGCCAGGCGATGTCGCCTGATTCGTCTACCAGTTCGCGTGGAGTGCCGATGAGGTCGGTGACGATGGCGAAGAAGCGGTCGTCGGTGGTGCCGAGGACGTGCTCCGCCTGGGTCAGGGGGTGCAGGCCGTTGTGGGTCCAGGTGAGGGTGACCGGGCCGGCGGACTCCTCGCAGAGAGTGGTGCCGTCCCAGGTGAAGAGGGTTTCTTCCACCACCTCGCCGGTGGGTGTGAGGCGTTGTTTGGCCGTGCGGCGGGACAGGGCGTCGTAGCGGTAGCGCCAGTGGGTGCCGTCGGGGGTGGCGACCCCGGACATGCGGTCTTCCGCGTCCCATGTGTAGTGCCAGGTGTCCGGCTTGCGGGAGAGCCGGGTTTTCTGGCGGAGGACGGTTCGGCCGAGGGTGTCGTGTTCGTAGCGGATCGAGCCGGCGCGGGTGATGCGGGTGCCCTGGTACGAGCGCTCGCCTTGGGACTCGGCGCCTGGGTGGCGGGTCGGCCAGGAGGCAGATGTCTGGTTGCCGGCTTCGTCGTAGGCGTAGCGCTCCGACCAGTTGGTGGCTTCGACGGAGGTGACCCGGGCTCCTGTGTCCAGGGTGAAGGTGCGCGGGCCCGCGAGGGCTTCGTCGATCGAGGTGAGGGCGCCGTCTGCGCGGTAGCTGTAGCCGCGGCTGCCGAGCGGCACGTTCACGCGCCTCCAACAACCTCATCACCGACGGCATCCGGCACCTCCACCGAAGAGACGACACAACATCTCGTCCCTGCCACTGGAAGCCTCCCCCCATGCCTGAACAGCAGAAACGCACCCATCACTCTCGGAAAGACAACGGCCTCTGCGCGCGGTCCTGGACGAGGCCGCGAACATCTGCCGGATCAAGGACCTCCCCGACCTCTTCAGCCACCTCGGATACCGCGGCATCAACCCGTACGTGATCCTCCAGAGCTACCGCCAGGGTGTGGCCGCCCGCGAGGTCGGCATGGACGCCATGTGGGGCGCGGCCACCAAAAAATTGATCGGCGCCGGCGTCGACGACCCGCGGTTCATCTCCGACATCGCCACCCTCATCGGCCAGCACAGCGTCCAGCGCGGCAGCTACTCCAAGAGCCGCGACGGCGGCTCGCAGTCCTGGAGCGAGCAGCGCGAACAGATCCTCGAAGCCGCAGACATCCGCGCGACGCCCAGGGGTCGGCGCTGCTGCTGTCCACCGGCATCCCCAACGCTCAAATCCGGCTCCGCCCCTGGTACCTGGAGGACAGCATGAAGCACATCGGACCCGAGAAGGACTACGAGGAGCTCGCCATCACCAAGCGCGCCATCGCAGCCCACGAGGCACGAAAGGTAGCACGCAGTGGCCGATTGCCTCCTGCCGGACGGCCTCACCGAAGACATCGAGGACCTAAAAGCGCAGCTCCGAGCCCTGACAGCCCAGGTCAAGTCGCTTACTCAGCCCGCTGGCCCACACCCCGAAGAGCTCGTTCCCGGGTACCTGGCCGAGGCCTCCGCCGACGCCCGCTGGTGCCACCGGTGGACCGACCACCCCATCGCCATCGCCCCGGTCTCACAGGTTCGAGCTCCGTAGGCCGAGGCAAGCCGGGTACCAAGATGCATGTCCTGTCGACGTAAAGGGACTGCCCCTCATCGTCGGTGCCAGCGCGGCCAACAGCCACAACACCATTCGTGGAAGCCCATGGTGCTTGGTCATGCCGGGACCGACCTGTTCCGCAAGCTCGTGCTGAACCCGGAGGTCACCGAGGGGGTCTGCACGTCTCCGCGATGACCGCCTCGTGCGACGACGACCCGGAGAACGAGTACCCCGCCTGCCACGTCCACCAGCAGGACTGGGGGTACCGGTCCTGGTCACCCCCACGGGCGCGACCCGCCTGCCCCTGGTCCTCGCCGGCATGGACGAATAGACGATGCGCCAATAGGTTGATCACATAGCGAGGTGCTCAAGGTGGTGCATCTTCAGGCCGATGCTGCCGGGGGAATGGAATTCCCTTCCGGAGCGTCGCTCGTTCCGGGTTCTCGAGGAGCTGCATATGAGCCCTGAGTACGGGCATCGGTCAACGACGCTGGGTCCACTTCCTGGAAGGAACACATGGGTCGCGGGCGGAGCGATGTCGTCGCTCGCCCTCGTATTGCTGGGCCTCGGCAGCCCTGCGCTCGCGATGGCCCAGTACCAGCCGACGGTCGCGGTGAGCCAGGCGAATCCCGAGCCCGGTCACTGCAAGCCGTGGGACTACAGGTGCTACCAGGGGGACGGGAACGGCACGATCGGCCCGACGGGGCCGACGGGTCCTCCCGGTGCCACCGGGGCGACCGGCCCGACGGGACCTACAGGCGCCGTGGGACCGACCGGTCCCACGGGAACGGACGGTGCCGCGGGCCCTGCCGGAGCTACTGGTGCCACTGGCGCGACGGGCGCCACTGGCGCTACGGGCGCGACCGGGGCTACGGGCGCGACCGGGGCTACGGGCGCCACCGGGGCGACCGGCGCGACCGGGCCCATCACCCTCACGGCGGTGGAAGGACCAGGAGTCACAGTCGTCGCGAACGGCCCCACGGCTTTTGACATCGCAACATGTCCACCCGGCCAAAAGGCGGTCTCCGGCGGATTCCGCGCCGCCACCTTCGTCTACCCGGTCGCCTCTTTCCAGACCAGCGTCAATGGCCCGGGTGACACCTGGTACGTCGCGTTTCAGAACGTCAACGTGGCCAATGACTTCCCCGCGAACGCCATTGCCTATTGCTCACCGTGATGGCATTTCGGCCCGCCCGGTCGAAGGCCGCGCCGCCCGCCCGGCGGGCGGCGCGGCCTTGCGGCCTCAGCGGCCCGCCCCCGCCTATTTCGTCGCGTTACGCCGACAGGCGATGCCCACCACCTGCGGATCCCGGTCCAGCAGCATGACTGCGTCCCGCATCGCCGGGTAGTGGGCTCGTCCGGGTTGGCTGGGGAAGCCTTGGCGGGTGAGGCGTCCGAGGCGGCTGCGGGCGATGTTGACGGATGCCTCGCCGGTGGGCATGTCGAGGGTCGTGCAGCTCGCGGGCCGGGAACGCCTGGTCGGGGTGTTGGTTGAAGGCGTCCACGATGGCCTGGTAGGCGGTGCTCGACTCGGGTGGATCGGGTTCGGTCCCGGTAGGTGCGAGTTCGGTGATGATCTTGCGGGTGGCGGCGAAGTCCGCAAGGTGGGCTTCGGTCTCGGTGAGGGCGGCGGTCAAGTGCGCGATCCGGTGCCGTAGTTCGTCCGCCCGGGCCGTGGCCTCGTTCTCCCGGAGGTGAAGGTCTACCAGGGGTTCGGTGACGTCCACGCGGCCAGCCCGACTGTGTTCGCGCCAGGCCGGCGTGGGCGTCGTGAGCCATCGAGCCATATTGGCGGTGGAGGCCCAGTAGACGCGCGAGGCGGAGGTGTCGGGCCGGTGACTCACGGGCCAGGCGCCCGTGGAGCATCAGCGTGTCGTTCGTCTGCTCGACCAGCCACCGCTTCGGCTGGGGACGAACCCTTCGCCCTGGTCGGCGGGGTTGCGGCGGACGACCTCGACGTCGATGCCCAACAGCGCGCCGTGAGCGATGACCGCTTCCTTGAAGCCCTGGTCCACCAGCACCTTCTCCAGGCGCATCCCGCACCGCTCGGCGGCCTGGTCGAGCCGGACCGCGCCTGTTGCCACGGCCCCCGCCTGGCTGACGGCCCTCGGCCTTTCCGCGTACGGGTTGCTCCTGCTGACCTACGCTGCGCTCGTCGCGGCCGACGTGCTCCCGGCCCCGCGGCCCGATCCGCAGCTGGGCAGCAGCGTCGCCGACATCCTCTGGCTCACGGCCTTCGGCGGCCCGGCCTTCACGGGCCTCGGCCTCGTCCGGCTGACGGCCGCCCGTTCGTACGCGCGTCGGACCCGGCCGATCTGCAGGCGCCGGGAGAACTCCCGGCCTCACGCGACGAGTTCGCCGCCGACCAGTTCGTCTCAGACCAGGGCAGTATGCCGCAGTAACGCAGGACGATGTCCGTCGGCGGCTACGTGCCCGCTTCGGCGCCAAGCCAGTTGCCTCGGCCGCCGCGTGCGCGCCACCGTGGAAGCCATGAATCGACGACACCTCGTCGCCATCGTCGCGGCCGCGGTGCTGGGTCTGACCGGCTGCAACGACGCGCTCCCGGACGACCCGGCCCCGACCAAGCCGACCGCCTCCAAGCACCCGTCCAAGGGTCCGTCCAAGGGCCCGGGCACACCGGACCCCCGGCCGACCGGCCCCACGGACCCGGGACCCACCAGCCCGAGCCCCAAGGACTCGCCCTGGAAGCAGAAGGGGCCCGCCACTCTGACTGGTTGCGGAACCGTCAAGCGGGGCCTCACGTGCAGCTTCCAGGGCTCGAACTTCAAACCGGGCGAGAAGATCTACTTCAGCCGCGACGGCGCCCAGAAGCATGTCTTCACGGCCGACGAGCGGGGCGGGTTCGCCCAGGACATCGGCGACATCACGACGCTCGGCGCCCACACCTACACGGCCCGCGGGGCCGAGTCCCACGTCGAGGCCAGCACCACGGTGCAGGTGACCGAGGGGGTCTTCCCCTGACCTGACCAGGGCGAGGGGACGGTTCGGCGGTACCCTCGCCGACGCGGCACTCGCGGCCGATGACACCGTTGTCGTCGCCGGCCCGAGGTCCTCACGGAGTGCGCGGCCGAACACTCCGGGCGGCTGGTGCCGGTGGCCCTGGACGTGGTGGACACGGCCCGGGCCAGGCTCTCCTGGACGCCGACCCCGCCGGCCAGAGGGACGCGGCGGGCACGGTGCCGCACCAGATGCCGCGCCCGGCCGCCGGCGGCTGACCACCCCGCGGCGCCGTCGTACAGGTGCAGTGCTCGGGTCTGCCGGCGACCGTCCCGCGGCGGCACAGCTGCGTGCGGTGTGTGCGTGCGGGTGGACCGGGACGCACCGTGCGGCGGGCGATGCCGGCCCAGCGCGGGAAGCCGGAACTGAGGGTCGCCGACGCGTGTATGGACGACTGGGACCGGCACATCGTCGATGTCGGCGAGAATACCGTCCCACTTCCCGCGGCGTTGGAGACGCTGCTGGAGCAGGTGTCCGCGGCGATCGAGAAGCTGGCTGACGATTCCCCGACCGCTGCAGTGAAGGCCTCCCGGAAACTGGAGGTCATCGCCCTGCGGACCGCGCATTGGCCGGCGCAGAAGGCCGCGGAGCGGGAGCCGGAGGCGGTCGCCGCCAAGCTGGGTCTGGCCGTCGACGCCACCCGTGCTCTGCTGGCCAGGTTCGGTGGCTGGAACGTCTACCGCTGAATTCCGCCTGCCGGGCTGCACGAAGCTGCTGTCGTTGGCGAGAACAGCGGGCAGTTTCACCCGGTTCAGGCACGGATTCCGTGAAGTGGATCGTGCTGCCGTGCGCCGGTGACGCTCCGTCATCTGGGGCATCATCCTTCGGTCGTGTGAGACCTTGCTGGAGTTGGTGTTCCCCCACCTGGTGACGGTGCTGGTGGAACGCGTTGTGGTAGAGAGCGGCGTGCTGCGGATCGCGGCGAGTACGAAAGACGGGACGGCGGCCGTCTGTCCGGGGTGCGGAACGTTGTCGACACGGGTACACAGCCGCTACGGGCGCCGGATCGCCGATGCGCCGGTCGCCGCCCGGCCGGTGCTCATCGAGTTGTCGGTGCGCCGGCTGTTCTGCGACAACAGTGACTGCGCGAGGGCGACCTTCGCCGAGCAGGTCGAGGGGCTGACCAGCCGCTATGGTCGGCGAACGCCGGTCCTGCAGCGGGTCGTCGGTGCTCTTGGTGTCGTCCTGGCCGCTCGTGCCGTGGCCCGGCCGGGGCGGGTGCTGGGCATCGTGGTCAGCCGGATGACCGTGCTGCGCGTGGTGATGGCGCTGCCGGAGCCGGCCTGGGCGGTGCCGCGGGTGCTGGGAGTGGATGAGTTCGCGACGAGGAAGGGACGCCGGTACGGCACCATCCTGATCGACTGCGAGACCCACCAGCCCCTGGACCTGCTGCCCGACCGCGAGGCCAAGACCCTGGCCGCATGGCTGCGCGAGCACCCCGGCGTCGAGATCGTCTGCCGCGACCGCGCGGCGTTCTTCGCCGACGGCGCCCGCACCGGCGCCCCGCAGGCCCAGCACTGCGCAGACAAATGGCATGTCTGGCACAACCTCGGCGAAGCGGTCGAACCCCTGGTCTCCCACCACCGCGCTCTCCTCCGCGACCTCGTCGAGCCGGAACCTTCGCCCGAACGCGAACCGGGGCCCGTGCCGGCCTCCGCCGGTCTGGAGCCGCCAGAGTCCTACCCGGCGGGGAAGTTCCTCGACCGGCTCCGCGACACCCACGCCGCGGTCCGCGCCCAGGTCGAGCAGGTCCTGAGCCTGCGCGAAGTCGCCCGCCGGCTCGGACTGGGCCGCAACACGGTGCGCAAATACGCTCGCGCGGCCAGCCCGGAGGCGATGCTGCACGGCCAGTGGCAAGACCGGACCAGCAAACTCGACCGCTACCGGCCCTACCTGGAGCAACGGATCGCCGAGGGCTGCACGAACCTGTCGATCCTCCACCGAGAGCTGCAAGAACGTGGAGCCCGCTGCGCCTACAGCACCCTGCGCGACTACGTCCATCCACTGCGTCCCGGACGCCGCGCAGCCAACCGTCCGCCGATGGCCCGGCCGCCCTCGCCCCGCGAAGCCACCCGCTGGATCATGAGCCACCCCGACCACCTACGCGACGACGACCAACTGCAGCTCGAGACGCTGCTGGCCCGCTCACCCGAGCTCACGGCCGCCACCACCCACGTCCGGACGTTCGCGACCATCATGACCAACCGCGAGGGTGACCAACTGCGCGGATGGATCGCCGATGTCTGCGCCGACCAGCAGTGCGGCCTGGCCTCCTTCGCCGCCGGGCTGATCACCGACCTCGACGCCGTCGTCTTCGGCATGAGCACTGAATGGTCCTCCGGCCCCGTCGAAGGCCGCGTCAATCACATCAGGATGATCAAACGCCAGATGTTCGGACGGGCCACGCTCCCTCTGCTCCGCAAACGCGTCCTTCTGGCAGCGGCAGCAAACAGGTGACCCGGGAGTCAAGACTGTCAGACCCCTGCGGCATGGTCGCCGGTGTGAACGAAGATGCCTTCTGGCAGCTCATCGAGGACTGCAGGTCCACGGCACCTGACCCTGATGCCGACCTCCTTGCAGACACCCTGACCGAGCGGCTCGCCCAGTCCCCGTTGTCGCAGGTCATCGGCTTTGCCGAACAATTGTCATGGGCGCTCTACCGGCTGGACCGCAAGGAGTACGGACACGACCTGGGCGGAGACGCCTTCCTCTACACCCGTGCCGCGGTGGTCGCCGCTGGCCGAACCGTATTCGACAGCGTCCTCGAAGATCCTGCGGCTTTCACTCCTTACGCCACCGACCTCATCTGGGCCGAGCGCCTGCTCTACACACCGGACCGTGCATACAGACGCATCACCGGGGAGGAGTGGGACCGCGACACGCGCTACTCCTACGAGTCGTGCTCGAACACCGAGGGCTGGGCTGATTGAACGCCCGGGTCTGCGAATGGTGACGAGTTCCAGAGCTTTTGATTCACTTCACGGAATCCGTGCCTGAACCCTTGTTTGAGAGCCACTTCAGCGGTGGAATCGGGAGCCGCTGGCCGAGCTGCCGTCGTGTTCGCTGCTGGGCGCCGGTGGACCACGGTCTGCCGTGGTCCACCGGCGTACCGAAGTCACGACCGTGCGCAGTCGATGCCGAGTGCGGTGAGGGCTTCGATGTCGCCGGCTCGACGAAACTGAGCAGTCGTCATGCTGCTGACCTGGGGTTGTGTAGTTTGCGTGAGCGGGTTTCGCGATGGGTTGGCTCATTGAATCTGCGCAGAATCTGGGCTCCGCTAGTCGTCTGACCTGCGGTGTTGTCAGCCCGTGTGCGGTTGCGCAGGTTGGTTGAGCACTGCGCAGTTTCACTGATCCCCGACAGCGGCTATGGCAGAGGCAGCGTGCGCTGGGCGCCCATGCTCTGAGGGAAAATCTCATGTCGGTGTGGTGGGCGGCTCACTAGCGTGTGCCCATGAGTGCGGACACATGGGTCAGGGTGCGGGAGCGGGTGCTCCGGCTTGCCGAACACCCCAGGGCGGACAAGGTCTTTGGGGCGCGGGGCCATGGCTTTCGCCTTGGTCCGGTCATGGGTGAGGAGCAGATCCGGGCGCTGGAAGCGGACTTGGGCGTTGGTCTGCCTGAGCAGTATCGGAGTTTTCTGCTTCGTGTCGGGGGCGGGGGAGCGGGCCCGTACTACGGTCTGATGACATCGGTCTTGGGTGAGGGTGGGTGGCAGTGGCTCGGGATTGGGCTTCGTTGCGCTGCTCAGCCCACTACCGCGGAGTTCGCCGGGCGGCCGTTCGTGGCCGAGGTGCTGCAGCGGGAGCTCGCCGCGCTTGAGACACGGGAGCCCGCGCAGGAGGCCTTTGCGGACGATGACGAGTTCCGTCGCGCGTACGCGGCCTGGGATGCGCGCTACGGGGAGCTGGACGACGCTCGGGAGGCGGGTGCGGTTTTTCTCAGCGAGCAGGGATGCGGCTTTACGTCGGTGATGGTGATGGCGGGGCCGCACCGAGGTGCCATCTGGGATGACCGGAGACCGGTGGACGGTGGGATCGTGCCGACCGGGCATTACTTTGCGTACTGGTACCGGAGTTGGCTCGAGCGGACCGAGCAGCAGCTCGCTTTCACAGCTGCACCATCCCACCAAGGGGAAACGCTCTAAAGGGTGTTGCAGAAGGATGAGACTTGGGCATTTTGCCTGTATGGGTGGGGTGTTGCGGGCTGAGCCGGTGTGGGTGGAGACGTTCACGGACTTGCGGACGGAGCGGTTCGCGAAGCTGGTGAAGGTGGTGCGGGAGCGGGGCGGGAACGGGCCTGGTGGTGGCCGGCCGTGGTGCCTGCCTCTGGCGGACCGGGTGCTGCTGGTGGCTGTGTACTACCGAACGGACCTCACGATGCGCCAGCTCGCCCCGCTCTTCGGGATCTCCCCGGCCACCGTCTGCCGGGTCATCCAGCGAGTGCGTCCGCTGCTGGCGCTGGGATCGGCACCGCGGCCGGTCGCCGACGTGGACCTGTTGTGGATCGTGGACGGCACCCTCATTCCGGTCCGTGACCGCACGGTCGGTGCCTCGTCGCGGAACTACCGGTTCTCGGCGAACGTGCAGGTCATCATCGACGCCGACACCCGCCTGGTGATCGCCTCGGCCCTGCCGGCGCCCGGGAACAAGTAGTCGTCCCGGCGGCCGCGGCCGCCGGGACGACGGTGATCGCCGACGGCGCCTACCTGGGCACCGGCCTGATCGTCCCGCACCGCAAGAGGGCGGGCCGCCCGCTGCTGCGTGGGCAGGAGGAGGACAACGCCGAACACCGGCGTGTCCGTGCCCGCGTCGAGCACACCTTCACCCGCATTAAGACCTGGAAGATCCTCCGCGACTGCCGTCAGAGGGGCGACGGCCTCCACCACGCCGTCCAGGCCGTCGCCACCATGCACAATCTCGCCCTCACCGGGTGAAACAGCAGGTCAACGACCCACTCAGCCCTGCCCAAGACGGACCTTCTGCAACACCCTTTAGCAGGGCGAGGTGTCGCTGCTCTGGTGACAGCCGTGCCCACGTGTTGGCCTGCCGCTTGATCCACCTTCTGGGGCGTCGTCTTCTGAGAGCAGGCCGGGCTGGTTCTCGGTGTGAATGGGTGCCGGTGGCAGCAGGTGAGCGTCAACCTACTTGAGGCCGTTGGGCCTGGCTGCGCCCTGTAGGGCTTCGGATCCTGGCTGTCGTGGGGTGACCAGGCTGCTGTCATGGAGTGACCGGGTGCTGGGAGATCGGCTGCCATCAGCCCGCACATTCACACGCCCGTTGGGCCGGCTCAACCGGTCGGGCCGGATTCGCGTCCTTTTCCGCGGAGCGACGACGGCCTGGAGGGCATCATCGACACGTTCACCGACGAGCGCACGGGTCGGAACCCGCGGCCGGCCGGGGTCGTCCTGGTCCTGTTGGGCGTGGTGGAGGGCGTTGTGCTCACCGCCGTGTTCCTGACCGTGGTGTGGTGGCCCCGGACCGAGGTGACGTACCGCAGCGCCGCGCCCTCCTCGGTGGTCTACGCCGACGAGGTGCAGCACTACCTGGAACTGGTCCACCGGTACACCCCGTCCGGGCGGGACAGCTACCGGATCGTGGCCGGCCGGTACACCGGTGCCTCCTACGGACATTGGCTGGACGTCGACACCGCCGTGGCGGAGAAGGGCATCGAGTCCACGACATGGACGCAGGACGGAGTCCGCGTCCGCTTCACCACGGGCCACGAGGTGTTCGTCCCCGCCCGCTTCTTCATGTTCGGCAGGTGAGCCGGCGCGATCGCGCACCGTCCGTGCGGTGCGCGTGACCAGGGGGCGTCTTCGTGGGGGTACGGGCCCGGACAGGGGGAGGGTCTGGCCCCGCTGCCGGGACTACGCGCAGCGCCGCGACACCGCGACGGGCCCGTTGCGCGGGACGCTCGTACGCGGCCGGGTTCCGCAGGACTGCCAAGTCAGCGTGGTGGAGCTGGTGGCGGACGTCGGCGGGGAGTTCCGGATCGACGATCAGCGGGGGCACGGTGATCACGGATCCAGCCGGGTCGCTCATGCTCTTGCTCATCTCCGGTGTCCGATCCTCTCGGCCGGTCCACCGTTGCGGCGGCCGTCGCCGCCGTCCCCCGGGCCCCTATGGCCCGGCCACCCGCACCGTTCTGCAGCGGGTCGCGCCCTGACGAACCTCATGGCGCTTCGATGGAACCGAAATGCGGCCGTATCGATCTTTACCTGCGAGGTCCGTTCGAGACCGTGTTCGAGATCCTTCAGTCTGCGCCGGAGTCCGAGTGAAACACCGTTCCGCCACGCTCTGCGTGGCCTTCGTCCTGTCCGCCGTCGCCGCGCTGTCCGGCTGCTCCAGCGACGGAGATCCCGTCTCCTTTGCCCCGAAGGAGTCGGCGAAGCCGGGGGAGACCAAGGTCGCCAGTGACGTACGGATGCCGACCAACCCGCGTACGTGGGACCCGCAGAGGACGCTGGCGGACGGGACGCGGGTGGTGCACGTCGACCTGAAGGGGCCGAAGTCCGGCTTCACCGGCCGGGTGTGGGCCTGGGTCCCGAAACAGTACGACCGGCCCGAGTACAAGAACAGCGCATTCCCGGTCCTGATGGCGCTGCCGGGTGCCGTGGGCTACCCGACGAACTACTTCTTCTCCAAGGAGTTCCGCCTTCAGGAGCGGATAGGGGAGGCCGCCGACAAGGGCGAGAGCCTGCCCTTCATCGTGATCATGCCGGTCCTGAACGCCAACAAGGACACCTACTACGACGGCAGCGACATACCGGGGCAGCCCAAGATGGGCACCTGGATCTCGGACGACGTCCCGGACCTGGTGCGGGAGAACTTCCGCACCTACGCCGACCCGAAGGGCTGGGGCTTCTTCGGCTCCTCCTCCGGCGGCTACGTGGGCATGAAGATGGTGCTCCAGTACCCCGAGCGGTTCAGCGTGGCGATCGCCGGCGGGCCCGATGCGGCCCCCGACTCCCCGCTGTGGAACGGCCACCCGAAGGAGAAGCAGGAGAACAGCCCGGCCTGGCTCGCCGAGCAGCTGATCAAGAAGAGCGGCGGCGCGGGCGGTCCCTCGAACAGCCCGTCCAGCAGCGCCAAGGCCGACGCGAAGGCCGGCCCCAAGCCCAACAACAGCCCCGCGCCCTCGGCGGCGACCGGTCCCACCACCGGCTACAAGGTGTCGATCTCCTTCCTGATGGGCACGAAGGAGCCCAAGGCGGAGGTCGCGGCGCTGGACAAGCTCCGCCAGGAGATCACCAAGGGCCCGATCGAGACCAAGGTGACCTCCTTCGAGGGCGGCCACGACGGCTACAAGTACACGGACACCCTGTTCAACGGTGACCTGAAGTGGATGAGCGACCGGATGCGCGGCCCGGTCGCCGCGAAGTGAACCGTTCCGACGTCTCTGCCGCCCGAATGTGAGCCATCAAAGAGGATGGGACACGTGCCCACTGCGCGTCGGGGACCAGGTCCTGGCCGGCGGCCGCCTGGTCGCCATCACCGATCTGCGCTACCGCCACGGCGGCACCCGCACGATGATTCTGGCGGGCGGCCGCCTGGCCGTCGCCGAGCGCACGGTGCGCGTCTACCGCCCCCGCAGTGCCTGGTCCCCGGCTGCGTCCGTACGTGAAGGCGCGCGGCGGCCAAGGCTTGGGGCAGCCTCCGGTGTATGAACGATGGCGAGACAGCCGACGTCAGGGGCGACAGCATCGTTGCCCACCTGAGCGGGTCGGCCCCGGGGACGTCGACTCCGACGGCCTCGCATGGTCCCTGGTCTCGCGGGGCTGGCGGTGCCGGACGATATGGCGCCGTTGGATGCCGCGGCCGGGCGGTGGGTGCCGTACGTCGTGATGGATGCGGTGCACCTGCCGGCGGCGGGATGGCGTGAACTCCTGCAGCTCATACGGGCACTGCCGCAGGAGGAGCGGAGTTCCCGTTTTGCCCCGAAGCGGTTCGGACCCCTCACCGGCGGTCCGGGCGATTGGATCATCCGTATGCTCCGGTACCGCAATCTGGACTGGATGGGCATGGCGAAGACCCTGGCGGTCGTGACGCCCACCTACCTGTCGGCGGCCACTTACGGTGTGACCGGCGCTGGCCGCAAGGAACTGACGCCCCGCTTGGTGACGGACTTCGCGGCCCTGCTGGGCATCGACGCCCTCGAACTGGGCGCGCTGACGGGTGTCTTGCTGAGTGAGGTGCCACGGCCTCCGGCCGGATGCCGTGGATGCCGCGGCGCTGCTGTGGGAGGCGCGCCGGCTGTCCGCCACTCAGGCAGAACACGTCTCCGAGCTGGCGCGTTCCATGCGTGGGGACTCCCGCGGCGGGTACCTCATCAACCTGCCTGGACCGTGACGTCCACTGGCACTCGCCTGCAGGCCCCGGGCCGCAGTTGACCGCCCGGTCAGCGACCTACTGGTCACCGCAGGGCACGCCCCGACGCCGGGCCGATTGTGGGCTCAGTGAGGTGCTCGCAGGCCCAGGCAACCCCCGACGAGGGTGAGCAGCGCGCCCAGTGCGATCGCCCCGGCCACCACCAGAAGCCAGTTCGGCTTGGGGACGGCCTTTCCCCGGATGTCCGCGGTGTCGAACGTGCCGGGCCGGCCCTTTGGGAAGTCAATCTCGTATGACACGGCTCGGTTGTCGCCGAGGGCCACGATCCGGTCCTCGGGAACTCGGACATCGAAGGCCACGACCGAGGGCTGGCTCCCGGGCGCCAGGTACGGTTCGGCCAGAGGGTTCCCGTTGAGCATCAGTGTGCGGTCGCCGACCTGGTACGAGAGCCGGTCTCCGCCGACCGCCACAACGCGCCCTCCCACACTGGACCGTGCTGGCCGGCGGCCCGGCGGAGAGCACGACGACATCACCGCGGTGAACCCGGTCAGCACCGCACAGCTCATACCAGACTGCCGCGCCGCGAGGGGAGGACGGGGCCATGGAGTTGTCGGCCATGCTCAGGGCGTCGTACCCGCCCGGTGCCATGAACCGGCCGATGGCCACCAGCCCGACGAAGGCCATCACCACGCCGAACACCACCAGTACGATTCCCCAGATTCCCCGTCTGTGCCCCGGGCTGCAGCCTCGGTTCGAACTCGCCGTTGCGGTCCCGTGGCACCGCCAGCGTGAACCGGCCAGGGCGTCCGCAGCACACGTGGCGGCGCTCACTTCGAGCTGCGGATGGTGCTGCTGGAAGGCGTTCTCCGCGTCGAGGTGTCCGACGCGCGGGGGGACAGGAGGCCGACGGTGCGGCCGCACGTCTACCAGGCCGAGGACGGCTACGGGCTGCGGATCGTCGAGGCCGTCGCCGTCGGGTGGGGGGCCGGGACCGGCTGATCGGCAACACGGTCTCGGCGGAGCTGAGCCGTCGGTGATATCTCCTTCGGCAGGTGTTGGCGGCGGTTTGCCGATCGGGGAGGCGGATGACCATGCAGGGTGAAGTGGACCTGGCGCGCAGTCAGGTGTTCGGTGAGGTGGCCGAGCTCTACGACGCTGCTCGGCCCGGGTATGCGGATGCCCTGGTCGCGGAGGTGCTGGCGTATGCGGCCCTGGGCGACCGGGCGGCGGTGGAGATCGGAGCGGGGACCGGCAAGGCCACGGTGCCCTTCGCCGTCGCGGGCACGCCGCTGGTGTGCGTCGAGCCGGACCCGCGCATGGCGGAGGTGCTGCGCCGCAACACCGTGCACCATCCCGAGGTGCGGGTCCACGCGGGCGCGTTCGAGGACTGGCGGCCAGGCGGCCGCCGCTTCGGGCTGGTTTTCGCCGCCACGTCCTGGCACTGGACCGATCCGGAGCGGCGCTGGGACCTGGTGCACGCCGCCCTCGCGCCGGGCGGCGCGGTGGCGCTGTTCTGGAACCCGCAGGGCGTCCGCGATGGGGAACTGCACGCCGCCCTGGCGGCGGTCGACCGCCGCCACGGGATGGAGGGTGCGCCGCACGCCGAGCCGGCCTCCGCCTATGGCGAGGTGCCCGGGAGCTGGGCCGGACAGCCCGGATGGCCCGAGGAGGAGTGCCGGCTCGACGGCCGCTTCACGGATCTGCGTGCCGTCCGGTACCGGCAGGACCAGCACTACGACACCGGCCGCTACGTGGGATACCTGGCCTCGCTCTCGCGCTACCGCGTCCTGCCCTCCGGCCGGCGGGAGCGGGTTCTCGCCGAGACCGCGCAGGTCCTGGACGCCCACGGCGGCGGCATCGGCATGGCCCTGTTCAGCGACCTCTTCCTCACCCGGGCGCGGTGAGCGGTGTTCAGAGGTACTGCGCGAAGTCGTCCAGCACCCGCAGGGAGCGACGGGGGCCGGTCGTCTGGGACTGGCGGGAGCAGCGCGAGGCACTGGGCTAGAAGCCTGTGCGCTCTCCTGCTTCGCCGCTCGCTGGCGGCACACCCACTACGCGAGTCCGAACTCGATGAAGTCGACCTCCCTGAGCTTCACCTGGAGGGCATCTGCCCGCCTGCCCGCTGCCCGGAGGTAAACGTGTCCCAGCTCCCGGCCCAGGATCATCAGGTACTGCCGGTCCGGGGCAGCTGCCTCCCAGGCGGAGAAGAGTTCCCGGGCTACCTGGCCGGGCACCAGCGCCGTCAGGAGCCGGTGCCGCGGGTCGTGCGAGCCGCGGGCCCCTGCCGAGAACCCGAACCGCGCCCGGGTGTGCACCACCAGCCCCTGACGCTCCGCGGCGGCCCTGCGCCGCGCACGCACCACTGGCTGCCACCGAGCCCGTAGCCGTGTGTCGATCAGTGCCGCTCGCAGGGCAGAAGGCTTGGCCCGTGCCGCTGCCCTGCGAGCGGTCCACCGCTGGATCGTCCGCAGGGACACGCCCAACTCCCGCGCCACCGCCTGCTTGGAACCCTTCGCCCACCTGAGGAGCGAGGCCGGCTGCTGCTCCGTGGTCTCCGGTACCGGCCGCGTGTACAGCAGCCTTTCGAGCCCCGCCCCGATCACTATGACCCTCCACCCGCCGAGCAGCCGTCATGACGCGTCTCCCACGCATCGTGGCGCCGGGCGGATGGAATACCGATCCTCCTGCCATGAGGCGCCGAGATGCGGTAGAGGCACGGGCCAGCGACTGCGCCGACGCGGCCCCACCCGGCTTCCTGATGGCCCGTACGTTCGACGGACACCCCACCGAACTCGCCGAGTTCCACGGTCGGCGAGTCATCGCGAGCAATGCTCAGGACTTGTGGACCGGTTCCCGGTAGGGCACGCGGAGGGCGTACCTTCCCGAATGATCCTTAAGGTCTCCGAGTGGGCCCGCGTTGCAGCGAGGGTCGGGAAGGCGCGTCCGTGCTCAGCGTAGTCACCGACGACGGCTCCACCCAGTCCGTCTCCCTGATCGACGAGATCGTCCGCGAGGGCGCTCGCCGGATGCCGGCCGCCGCCCTGGAGGCAGAAGTCAACCAGTACATAGCCGAGTTGTCGGCCGAGACCGACGAGAACGGCCGACGCCTCGTGGTCCGAAACGGCCACCACAAGGCCAGGACCGTAGTCCCCGCCGCGGGACCGGTCGAGGTCAGGGCCCCGCGGATCAACGACCGCCGTGTCGACAACGAGACCGGCGAGCGCAAGCGGTTCTCCCTGAAGATCCTTCCGCCGTGGTGCCGCAAGTCCCCGAAGATCTCCGAGGTGCTCCCGCTGCTCTACCTGCACGGGCTGTCCTCCGGCGACTTCGTCCCGGCACTGGAGCAGTTCCTCTGCGGCACGGCTGGCCTGTCACCCGCGACCGTGACCCGGCTGACCAGGCAGTGGAGCGACGACCACGCCTCCTTCCAGAGCCGCGACCTGTCTGACCGCGACTTCGTCTACCTGTGGGCGGACGGCGTGCACCCGAAGGTCCGGCTCGGCCAGGCCCACTCGTGCGTCCTGGTCCTCCTCGGCGTCCGCCTGGACGGCACGAAGGAGCTCATCGCCCCGGCCGAAGGCCTGCGCGAGTCCACCGAATCGTGGGCCGACCTGCTGCGCGACTGCCGCCGACGCGGCATGCGCGACCCCGAACTGGTCATCGGCGACGGCGCCATGGGCCTTTGGCGGGCGCTGGCGGAGGTGTTCCCGACAGCCAGGCCGCAGAGGTGCTGGGTTCACAAAGCCCGCAACGTCACGAACTGCCCCCGATCAGCGACCGCAAACACCTTCCGCCGCCGACCGGGCGAACCGCGTACGGCACTCGACGGCGGGCTGCCGCTCCTACCCGGCTGCGCGCGTATGAACCGGGTAAAAGTCAGGTGCATGACCGTCGCGGAGGCGGGCAGCCGAGGCTTCGGAGGTTGATAACCATGGTTCCCCTGCTTCTCGTTCTCCTGCTGATTCTGATCCTGTTCGGCGTCGGTTTCGCGGTGAAGATCCTGTGGTGGATCGCGATCGCGGTGCTGGTGCTGTGGCTCATCGGGTTCGTGGCCCGGCCCAAGAACAGCAGCGGCCGCTGGTATCGCTGGTAGCCGGACGACACCGCTCGGCGCCATGCCATGCTGGGCCGCTTCCCTCATGCGGGGAGCGGCCCACCGCCGTGTGTAGTCCTCCAGCCGGCCCGGCTCTACCGAAGCCGCGGACGTGGGTGAGGTGTGTCGCTGGGGGTAGGTGCGGGTCAGCCGGGCCGGTCGTCGTGACGCAGCAGGGACCTGCTCACCTCCAAAGATCGGCGGCCGTCCCGGTCTTGACGCCCCGGGCCGGTGACCCGGGGCCGTGCCCCTGGCGGCGGACCTGCAGCGGGCGTGCACGCGGTGAGCGCGGCGAAGTTGGGGTTGCTCTATTGCCGCACCTGGCATCCGCGCGGCTACCCGCACCCTTGCCCACCCGCAGCTCCTCCTCGGCCCGCCACGACGGGACGGGCCAGCTGCCTGTGGTCGGCTGCACGGTCCCGCTGCGCCCGCACCATGCCAGCCAGGTCACAGTATGTGTAGGCAGCCGGCCCGGGCCACCTGTGGGGCGGCGGTACGGTTCCGCGACGTGGTGGGGGTCGCGTGACGTCCTGGCCCGTCCCTGCTGCGGCGGCCGGCCTCTGCGAGAGGGAGACGAGCATGGTGTCGCGGAGGACCTGGTGCTCGATCGGCACGCGTACCGAGATCCTCACGCCGGGCGCGGCAGGTCCATGAGTGCGAGCTTCGCGGGGTCGGTGACCGCGGTGATGTGCGTGATCCGGCCGTTGGTGACGGTGAAGGCGAGGAGGGAGCGCGGGAAGCCGTCCTCGTGCCAGGAGATGACGCCGGGGCGGTCACCCACGAGCGCCGCACGTCCCCGTGCGGCCGTACCGGCGGCCAGCTGCGCGCCGGCGGCGACCCGGGTGGCGCCGAGGACCACGATCTCCCCGCCGGGAGAGTCGACGGCCAGTTTCACGTCCGGGTCGAGCAACCGGAGCAGTTGCTCGAAGTCGCCGCCGCGGGCCGCCGCCAGGAAGGCCTGGACCACCTCCCGTTGCCCTGCTTTGAGCCCTGCCGGCCGTTCGGCCGCCCGGACCTTTCCGCGGGCGCGGCTGGCGAGCATCTTGGCGGCGGCGGTGGACTTCCCGAGGACCGTGCCGATCTCGTCGAATGGGACGGCGAACAGGTCGTGCAGCACGAACGCCAGCCGCTCGCTGGGCCGGAGCGATTCGAGGACGACGAGGAGCGCGAGGCCGACCGAGTCGGCGAGTACCGCGTCCTCCTCCGGGGCGGGGCCGTCGTCGAGCGTCACCACGAGTTCTGGTAGCCGGTCCTGGCAGGACGCCAAGGGACGGGCCTGGCGCGAGCGCAGGACGTCGAGGCTGATCCGGCCGACCACCGTGGTCAGCCAGCCGGCGAGGTTGTCGATGGCCGCCGGCCCCTGACGCGAGAGCCGCAGCCACGCCTCCTGGACGACGTCTTCGGCGTCGGCGTGCGAGCCGAGCATCCGGTAGGCGACCGCACGCAGCCGGTCGCGCTGGGACTCGAACGCCGCGGCTATCGGGGCCAGGGTGCTGCTGTCGGACATGTTGTTACCTTCCTCGGATCCGCTCCGTCATGGGTGATGACGGGCCCGAAGGGGCTCAGGTAACCGATCCCTCTGCGGTAACGCAGACCGACAGACGAAGGGACCACCCATGCTGACCAATGTCATGTACGTGACGCTGTACGTCACCGACCAGGACCGCGCACTCAGGTTCTACACCGAACAGCTCGGCCTGGAAAAGCGCATCGACTTCCCCAACCCCGGTGGCCGTTTCCTCACCGTGGGCGTCCCAGGCACTCCCGTCGAGCTCCTGCTGTGGGCGCACGCCCCGGCCGCCGGCCAGCCGGCCGAGCCAGGTGCGACGCCCGGACCGGTCATTCTCGAATCGGACGACCTGCGCGCGGACTTCAGGGTGTTCCGAGACCGCGGCGTGACCTTCGACGAGCCGGAGCCAGTGGACTACGGCTTCGGCGTCCGCATCGAGACGGCGGACCCGGACGGCAACCGCATCTCCCTGCGCGAGCGAACCCGCGCAGGCCGTGACGACGGCTGACCATCCATGGACCCTGCCCCAATGGTCAGGCCCGGCTACGGGCAGGGCTTGCCCACCGGCCGGAGTCATGACGGCGGCAGCCCGCGCCGATATGGCGTGCGTGGGTGAGGCCCGGCGTCGCCCAGAGTGCTCTGGTGGCAGCAGTACCGCCGGGCCGCCCCAAGCACACTGGCGGCCCGCGCCGTGCCGGGAGGTCAGCATCCGGGGGCGTCTGTGCCTGTGCCCAGGGTGCGTCGGCCTCGGGAGCGGGGTGTGCTCGCGGGTGCCGCTTCGGCCACTTCGGCGGGCTCGGCTGCGAGACGGGCCCGGCGGCCGGCGGTCGGCGGTCGGTGGCGCTGGGGGAGTTGCGGGGCGCGGTCGGCTGCCGGGTGGTCAGTCGTCGAGGCCGGGGGAGGTCGGGAGGCAGGATGGACATGCTCAGCGCCCGTACTGCGCCTGCCGCGCGGCCTTGCATGACGTACACGGCGAGTTCTCTGGGGGAGCAGGTGTGGCGCGAGGTGGTGGACGGAGAGTCTGTGCAGCTCAGCGCGCGAAGCACTCACGGGAGGCGTTGCAACAGGTGTGGCGCTATCGCCGGTTCGGGTGAGGCGCTGCTCCGGCCGGTTACGGGCGTGCCCGGAGGGCGATGACGGCGGCTGCCGCCGAGAGGACAGAGAGCAGTGCGAACAGTGCGGGGTAGCCGCCGAGGGGCCCGGCGAGGACCGCTCCGGCGAAGGGGGCTAGGGCGGCGGTCGCGTGGGCCGGCGCACTGAGGAGTCCGGAGAGTCGGCCGTAGTGGGTGGTGCCCCAGCGGTCGGTGACGGCGGTGGTGGTGTAACCGCGCTCGATCAGGAGGGGGACGAGTCCGATGACGACCGCGTACATCGCGAACGCGGACAGGGTGAAGGTGACGGCCAGCTTCCCAAACGCCCGGCTGCGCACGACCTGTTCGTGGCCGCCGGTGACGTGCGCCGGGTTCGGCGGGGGCGGCGGCCAGGGGGCTTTCAGAACAAACGCGTGGGCCGGGACGGTCAGCACTGCGAGGATGCCGGCGAGGACCACGTACGTGGCGCGCCAGGACATGTGGTCCGCGAGAACTGCCGTCAAGGGTGCGAAGACCGTGGAAGCGAGCCCGCCGGCCAGGGTGACGATGGTCGGTGCGCGGACGTGGTCGGGGGCCCACCAGCGGGTGAGGGCGGCGAAGGCGGGCTGGCAGAGGATCTCGGCCATCGCCGCTCCCGCGAGCAGCCAACCGGCGAAGAAGACGGCCAGGTTGGGGGCGGCGGCCATCACCAGCAGGCTCAGCACGCCAAGGACGGAGCCCGCGGTCATCACGATGCGGGGACCGCGGTGGTCCAGAACCCGCCCGACGTAGATGCCGGCGACGGCCGAAACGATGAGCGCGGCGGAGAACGCGGCGGTTGTTGCTCCCGTGCTCCAGCCGGTGTCGTCGGTGATGGCCGGGTTGAGGACGAGGAAGGCGTAGTAGACGATGCCCCAGCTGGTGATCTGCGTAACGCATAGGGCGGGCAGCACGGCGCGTGGCCGCGACTGGACCCCCGTCCCGGTCGCGGCCACGCTGGCCTTGTGTTCGGCATGCCGGTCAGCAGCCGCCCGACGTGGTGGGGGCCCCGATGGTGAGAACAGTCGGGGTCGCGCAGCACCCGCCACCGCGCTGCTCGGCGGCCTCCGGCTCGTCGAACAGGCCCGCCCCTCCGCACACCCCGGTTTCGGGGAGGGTGAGTTCGACGCGCTCGGCCGCTTCCTGGTCGCCGGCGAGGTGGGCGGCGATGGAGCGGACCTGCTCGTAGCCGGTCATGGCGAGGAAGGTGGGGGCGCGGCCGTAGGACTTCATGCCGACGAGGTAGACGTCCTTCTCCGGGTGGGAGAGCGCCGCGACGGCGCCTCCCCCGCTCACTTGGGGCTCGCGTTCGTAGGTCTGGAGTGGCAGCGCAGCCTGTCCTCCAACAGCCTGCGCGGCGTGGGCCGGGACGCAGGCCGGGCCGCCCGCCGCCTCTCCGCACATCCGGCCCCGCGGTAAGACCCGCACTACCCGGCTGATTCGACATGTGTCAACATAGACGTATGTCGAATGCGAAGGTTCTGCCGCTCCTGGAGCCCGACGTCGTCGCGTGCTGCCCGCCGCTGACCGAGCGCCCCATCTCCGCCAACGAGGCCGAGACCGCCGCCAAGATGTTCAAGGCGCTCGGTGACCCCGTCCGCCTGCGTCTGTTCTCCGCCGTCGCCTCCCACGAGGGCGGAGAGGCGTGCGTGTGCGACATCTCCGACGTCGGGGTGTCCCAGCCGACCGTCTCCCACCACCTGAAGAAGCTCAAGGAGGCCGGGCTGCTGTCCTCCGAGCGCCGGGGCGCGTGGGTGTACTACCGGGTCGAGCCCTCCGTCCTCGCCGCCATGGGTGCACTTTTGAACGGTGCCGCCCAGAAGGCGTAGAACTCCTCCCGGCTGGGCAGGGGGTGGCCTCCTTCATCGTTCATCGACTATCGTCGATGAACGATGAAGGAGGCTCTGTTCGTGCTCAGCGACGATGACGCCCGTGTGTATGCGGGCTGGTTCAAGGCCCTGGCCGACCCCACCCGCGTGCGCCTGCTGCACCTGGTGGCCGGCGAGGGCCGGGCGATGAGCGTGGGCGAGATCGTGGAGCGGGCCGAGGTGGGCCAGTCGACGGTCTCCCACCACCTCAAGATCCTGGCCGAGGTGCGGTTCGTCCTGGCCGAGCGCCAGGGCGCGTCCACCCTCTACACGGTCAACCGCACCTGCCAGAGCGTCTTCCCCCGCGCCGTGGCCGCGATCCTCGGCGAGGAGGCGCCCGCCGATGGCTGCTGAGATCCGCATCGCGGCGATGACGGCGGCGCACGCCCAGCAGGTGCTGGCGATCTACCGGGCCGGAATCGAGGAGGGCAACGCCACCTTCGAGACCCAGGCACCGGCCTGGGACGTCTTCTACGCCGGGAAACTGCCCGCGCACCGGTTCGTCGCCCTCGACGACGACCTGCGGGTGCTGGGCTGGGTCGCAGCGAGCGCGGTCTCCGACCGGTGCGCGTACGCGGGCGTGGTCGAGCACTCCGTCTACGTCCACCCCGCCGCCCGCGGCCGCGGCATCGCGGGCCGGCTCCTCGCGGCCCTGGTCGAGTCGACCGAGGCCGCGGGGATCTGGACGATCCAGTCCGGGATCTTCCCCGAAAACGCCGCCAGCCTCGCCGTCCACGAGCGGGCCGGCTTCCGTGTCATCGGCACCCGTGAGCGCATCGGCCGCCACCACGGCGTGTGGCGCGACGTGGTCCTGCTGGAGCGCCGGAGCCCGCGGATCAGCTGATCTCGCCGTCCAGGGTGAGCTGGCGGCGGTGGAAATCGAAGTGCCGGGTCGGATAGCGGTAGAGGTCGGCAAGGGTCATGAAGTCCTGGAAGAACGGGTCCCAGCGGACGGGAAAGTGCATGCCGCGGGCCAGGCCGGCATCGGATTCCGCCGCGAGCCGGCGGTGCAGGGAGCCGATGACCCGGTCGAACGCGGCGCCCGTGAGACGTGGCCCGAAGACCTTCACCGCCCCGCACGGGCCGATGTAGTTGACCCAGTCGAACGGCGCGGTCGCGGCGTTCAGCGCCCTGGCGAAAGCCCTGCTGGCGCTGCGGGGCAGGCGCGCGAAGACGCGGACGAGGACCAGCAGCACCCGCACGACCAGGTAGCCGAAGAACATGTGCCACAGCAACTGCTCGTTGGTCCACCGGGTCCCGATGGTGGGGCGGGCCAGGCCGGCTTTCGTGGCGTTGTCGAGCAGGGCGTGGAAGGACTGCCGGGCACGCTCGTACTCCGCGAACACGGCCTCCTGGTCGATCGCCATCTCGCTCACCCCTCGCCCGTCCACCGCGATGATTCCCGTCCCCGGGCGGTTTCAGGCGCCGAGGAATTCCGCGATCTCGCGTGCGGCTCCGCGTGCCGTACGGCCGACGCCGATGAGGGTGGCGGAGGCGGGGCCGGTCCAGTCGCCGTAGCCGAGGAGGTGGATGCGCGGGTCGGCGACGGCTCGGGTGCCTTCGGTGGGGATGCGGCCGGCCTCGGTGCGCAGGCCCAGCGGGGACAGGTGAGAGAGCGTGGGGCGGAAGCCCGTGCACCAGATGATCGCGTCGCAGGGCCAGGTGCTGCCGTCGGCCCAGCGGGCTCCGTCGGCCGTCAGGCTGTCGAAGATCCGGTGGTCCGGGATGAGTCCGGCGTCGCGGGCGGCTCGTACGGGCGGGACGGCGACGATGTCGCCGAGGTCGGAGATGCGGGGGCCGCCGGCCTGGACGCGCTGGGTGGCGAGGGTGAAGAGGGCGCTGCCGTCGATCTCGTCCGGGAGGTAGCGGGCCGGGCGCTGGGTGACCCAGCGGACGGTGGCGTGCGGGGCGAGGTCGGCGGCGATCTGGGCGCCGGAATTGCCGCCGCCCACCACGATCACGCGCTGTCCCGCGTAGTCCCAAGGGTTGCGGTACTCGACCGTGTGGTGCTGGCGGCCCTGGAACTGCTCGCGGCCGGGGACGGCAGGCAGGAAGGGACGCCACCACGTGCCGGTCGCACTGATCACGACCCGGGCCGTGAAGGCGCCGGAGTCCGTTTCGACGCGCAGGAGAGGAGCATCGTCACGGACGGACTCGACGCGGACGCCCCGTTCGATGGGGAGTTCGTACCGCTTCTCGTAGTCGGCAAGGTACTCCAGCACATGTGCGACGTCCGGGAACGTCTTGCCCTCCTGCTGAGGCATGAGCCGGCCGGGCAGGGAGGAGTGGGCGGCCGGGGAGAAGAGGTGCAGCGAGTCCCAGGCGTGCTGCCAGGCCCCGCCCGGGGTGGCCTGGGCGTCGAGGATGGTGAAGTCGATGCCTGCCCGGCGCAGGTAGTAGCCGGTGGCCAGCCCTGCCTGGCCGCCGCCGACCACCACCACATCCGCGTGCCGCGTCATGCGGCCGGCTGCCCGGTCTCGGTCTTGCCGCGCATGAAGATGACCGCCACCAGCGCCAGGCCCACGACCGCACCCGCCAGCTGCGCGACCACGAACGCAGGCACCGAGGCGGGAGCGATGCCCGCGAAGGTGTCGGTGAACGCGCGGCCGATGGTGACTGCTGGGTTGGCGAAGGAGGTGGAGGAGGTGAACCAGTAGGCGGCGCCGATGTACGAGGCGACCGCGACGGGCGCGAAGCGCAGGCGGTCGGTGCGGGCGAGGCCGAAGATCAGCATGATCAGGCCCGCAGTGGCGACCACTTCGCCGAGGAGGAGGTTGCCGGCAGAGCGGTCGTGGGCCGACCACTTGACCAGCGGCTCGCCGAACATCGCGTCCGCCAGGATCGCGCCCGCGATCGCACCGGCGATCTGCGAGGGTACGTACACGGCCAGCTCACGGGCGTTCACGCCGCCCCCGCCGCGACGGGCAGTCCACCACTCGGCCAGGGTGACAGCCGGGTTGAAGTGGGCGCCGGAAACCGGGCCGAGGAGGGCGATCAGCACGCCGAGGCCGAAGACCGTGGCCGTGGAGTTCGCCAGCAGCTGCAGCGCGACGTCGTCGGTCAGCTCAGTGGCCTGGATGCCCGAGCCGACCACGATGGCGACCAGGGCGGCGGTGCCGACCAGCTCGGCGGCCGCGCGGGCGATTAGCGGGGTACGGGGCGGGGCCGCGCCGGGCGCGGGCTGCGGCGACGACTCGGGGGTGGCTATGGCGTTGCTCGCGGCGGGCTCGGTGGCGGTCAAGGCAGGTTCTCCTCGGGCAGGTAAGGCAGCGGCGGGCGGGGACGCCAGGACTTATGGGCAGGATCGCTTGAGGTTCGCCTCGGCGGTGGCACGCGCGGTCCGAGCGAGGTCGGCGAACTGACCGGCGAGAGCTTCGATGACTTCCGGGCGCAAGCGGTAGTAGGTGAACCGGCCGCAAGGGTCCGTCTCCACGACCCCGGCCTCTCTGAGCACCTTCAGGTGGTTGGAGAGGTTCGTCTGCTTCGCGCCCGTCTCCTCCACGAGGTGGGTGGTGCAGAGCGTTTCGCGGGCAAGGAGGGTCACGATCTGGAGCCTGAGCGGGTCGGCCAGAACCCGGATCAGATCAGTGTCGAATGACGTCATCATGTACTGATACTGTCACATCAGCCGGGCCTGACACCAGCCTGAGCTGATCTGCCGGCTCCTCGTCACCCAGGAAGAACGATGTCCTCCACGCCTGCCGCGTCCGTCCTCTTCGTCTGCATCCACAATGCCGGCCGCTCCCAGATGGCAGCCGGATTCCTGCGCCACCTCGCCGGTGACCGGGTCGAGGTCCGCTCCGCCGGCTCCATGCCCGGTGAGCAGATCAACCCCTCCGCCGTAGCCGCCATGGCCGAGCTGGGCATCGACATCTCCGACCAGACGCCGAAGGTCCTCACCCCCGAGGCCGCGCAGGCGTCGGACTACATCATCACCATGGGCTGCGGGGATGCCTGCCCCTACTTCCCCGTCAAGACCTACCTCGACTGGCAGCTCGAAGACCCGGCCGGCCAGGGAGTCGAGGCCGTCCGCCCCATCCGCGACGAGATCAAGGGCCTCATCGAGGGCCTGATCGCCGAGATCGACGCCAAGGCCAAGGGCTGAAGCGACGTGACCGAGACGACCGTCACGGCGGACGACGTACGCGACGTCATCGTCATAGGATCCGGCCCCGCCGGATACACCGCCGTCCTCTACACCGCCCGCGCGCAGCTCAAGCCGCTGCTGTTCGGCAGCTCGATCTTCGTCGGCGGCTCCCTGACCACCACCACCGAGGTGGAGAACTTCCCCGGCTTCCCCGACGGGATCGACGGCCCGGACCTCATGGTCAACATGCGGGCCCAGGCCGAGAAGTTCGGTGCCGAGATGATCGACGACGACATCGTCTCCGTGAACCTCACCGGCGCCATCAAGGAAGTCACCGCCTCCGAAGGCACCGTCCACCGCGCGAAGACGGTGATCATCGCGACCGGCTCCGGCTACCGCAAGCTCGGCCTCCCCAAGGAAGAAGAACTGTCCGGCCGCGGGGTCTCGTGGTGCGCCACCTGCGACGGGTTCTTGTTCCGTGACCGCGACATCGTCGCGGTCGGCGGCGGCGACACCGCCATGGAAGAGGCCACCTTCCTCACCCGCTTCGCCCGCTCGGTCACCATCGTCCACCGCCGCTCCACCCTGCGCGCCTCCAAGGTGATGCAGGAGCGGGCCTTCACCGACGACAAGATCTCCTTCGCCTTCGACAGCGAAATCGCCGAGATCAAGGAAACGAACGGCATGCTCTCCGGCGACGGACGGCCCCTGCCGACCGCTCCGATTGCGCGCACGGGCGTGGTGACCGCCCACGAGCGCAAAGGAGCATGTATTTCCGGGGTGGCCCCTATGAGTCGTGAAGGCCCCGGTCGCAACCCTTCATTGATGCCGTCGACGAGGACGGTCGCCTCGTAGCGGACCGCAGGTCAGGAGGCGGCGTCACCGACCGCGGCTGGAGTCCACGCCTTCGATCAGCGCCGCGCGAGCGGCGGACAGGTCGCACCCGGCAGCCGTCTGCGCTTCGTCCGCCGAGAAGTCCAGGGTGTCGAAAAGCTCCTCACGTTCCAGGGGTGACGTCATCCCCGACGAGGGCCTGGGGGTGGACGAACGCCGTCGGGTGGATACGGCCGGCTCCCCCGAGGGCGGCGAGCGCCTGGCGGTGGAGTTCGGGCCAGCGGGCGAGGAAGTCGGCGAGGTCGTGGGTGTCGAGGCTGCCGTACGGGGTGCTGGAGATCGGGCCGCGGGTAGGGGCCGAGATGTAGTCGCCGAGCAGGAGTGGTGTCTGCGTCCGGGGCCGTGCCGGCATCTGTGGCTGTGTCGGTGTTCGGGGCATGGGGTGGGCCTCTCGGCTGGGCCGGGAGCGGGCGGGGCGGCGGTACGCTCGCCGTTTACCTGGTGGTGGGAAGGACGTGATGGGTGTGACCCGACCGCGCGTGGGCGTGGCCGTACTGACGATGGGCGACCGGATGCCCGAGCTGCGGGCCCTGCTGGATTCGGTGGCCAAGCAGGACGAGGCCGCCGTACGGATCGTCGTGGTCGGAAATGGATGCGCGCTGCCCGGTCTGCCGGACGGTGTGGTCGGGGTGGAGCTCGACGAGAACCTCGGCGTCTCGGGCGGCCGCAACGTCGCCTGGCGGCGGCTGCGGGAGTTCGGGGACGTCGACGTACTGGTGGATCTGGACGACGACGGGCTGCTCGTCGACGCCGGTGTCGTGCGGCGGATCGCCGACCTCTACGAGGCCGGGGCGGGGCGGCTGGGCATCGTCAGCTTCCGGATCGCCGACGAGACGGGCGAAACGCAGCGGCGGCACATTCCGCGGCTGCGGGCGAAGGACCCGATGAGGCGCGGACTGGTCACCACGTTCCTCGGCGGCGGCCATGCCCTGTCGATGCCGATGCTGGAGCAGACGGGCGGCTGGCCCGACGCGTTCTTCTTCACCCATGAGGAGACCGACCTCGCCTGGCGGGCGCTCGACGCCGGGTGGGAGATCCTCTACGAGCCCGCACTCGTGCTCCAGCACCCCAAGACCTCGCCCGCCCGGCACGCGGTCTACTACCGGATGACCGCCCGCAACCGGGTCTGGCTCGCCAAGCGCCATCTGCCCGCACCCCTCGTCCCCGTCTACCTCGGCGTCTGGACCCTGCTGACCGTCGCCCGGACGCGATCGGCGGCCGGGCTGCGCGCCTGGTTCGGCGGGTTCGCCGAAGGGGTGCGGGTCGATGCCGGACCCCGCAGGCCGATGCGGTGGCGGACCGTCGTACGGATGGCCGCGCTGGGCAGGCCTCCCGTCATCTAGGCCTGCGTGGCGGTGGCCTGCGCCTGCGCCGCCAGCCAGGATGGTGCGGCGTGCGGGGTGTTCCGGAGCCACTCCACGTAACGGGCCACCCCGTCGGCGATGGCCACCCGCGGCTTCCAGCCCAGTACGTTCTCCATCCGGCGGGTCGAGGCGTACCCGCCGAGCGGGTCCCCGGCCGGCAGCGGCGTCTCCAGCAGCGGCGTGTCGGGATAGTGGGCGCGGACCAGCTCGGCGACGTCGCGGATGCTGGTGCCCACGCCGGTACCGATGTTGAGGGTCTCGGTGTGCGCCCGGGGGCTGGTCAGGGCGCGCAGCGTGCCTTCGGCGATGTCGTCGACGTGGGTGAGGTCGCGGACCTGGCGGCCGCCCCCGTTCAGGTGCAGAGGCAGCCCGAGGGCGGCGCGGGCGGCGAACCAGGCCACCACCCACGAGTGGCTGTTCGGCTTGACGGTCTGCGGCTCCCCGTAGACGGAGAAGTACCGGACGATGCCGTACGAGACGCCCGCCTGGCCCAGGACGAGCGCGGTCTGCTCCTCGCCCCAGGCCTTGGTGTTCCCGTACACCGACACCGGCCGCATGCGGTCGTCCTCGCGGAACTGGGGCGGGATGCGTCCATGGACGGCCTCCAGCAGCTGGCGCATGGTCAGCAGCTCCTGGCTGTGGGCCTCCTCGGGGCTGCCGTCGCCGTAGACGCTGGCCGACGACACGAACACCAGACGGCGGATCCGGGTACTGGCGGCGACGGTGTCCAGGACCGCCTGGGTGCCGGCGATGTTGGTGTCGATGGCGGCGAGTGGCTCGCGGGTGCAGGCCGCAACGTCCGCGAGGGCCGCCGCGTGGACGACGTAGTCGCACTCCGCGACGAGCTTGCGGACGAGCGGCGCGTCGCGGATGTCGCCGGTGACCACGTCGGGGTCGGTGGGGTCGACGTCGAAGAAGTCGGCGTACACGTGCGCGGGGTACGCGTCCATGCTGCACAGGGAGATGGGGCGGGCGCCGAGCGCGCGCAGCCGGGCGGTGATGCGGGAGCCGATGAGCCCCGCGCCGCCGGTGACGAGCACGGTGGAGCCGGTCAGGGCGGCGAGGGGGGAACGGTCGTACTCGATGCCTCCGGGGGAGGGGTTGGGCGGCAGTGGGCTCTGCACTGCGGGGGTTCGGCGCTCGTCCTCCCGCGTGCGGAACGACTCAGGCGGCAGCGTCGGGCCGGACGTTGGCCACGGCGGTCGCGAGCTCGATGCCGCCGACTGCGGGGCGGACGTAGGCGCGGCGGGTCCACCGCGGGCCCGAGTGGGTGGCGACTTCCTCGAGGACGACGGCCATCAGCCGCCCCTCGGTGCCGGAAGCGATGTCGCGGACCAGGCGGCCCAGCAGCGGATGTGCTTCGGGGCCGAAGCAAATGGCTGCGTCTTCGGATGTGTTCATGGCCGGTGGTCCCCGGCGCCGGTCCGGCCGGTGGTGCCGGTCCCGTTCCTGCCGACGGGCTGCCAAATGGTGGCGTCGGTGGGGCGGAAGCCGTGCAGGAAGGGTGGGTGCTTCAGGATGGCGCTCGGCAGCGTAGATGGACAGTGGTCTTGAGTGTTGTGCGGTCCGGGACGCGGGCCTTGCTCACTCGTGGTGTCCCGCCTGAGGGATTTATCTGGAATGCCGGATTCCATGGAAGTGCTCGGAAACAGTCTGCAGCCCGGCTAGAGTCCCAGGTCACAAAGCCTGCTCCCCGCGCACGCGGGGACGGTCCCCCGCGTCGGTCGCGAGGAGCGGACCTATCGCGCTGCTTCCCCGCGCACGCGGGGACGGTCCCAGGGGGCGATGCGCGGCGCAGAGACGGTTCGCTGCCGATGGTTCGGTGAGCTGCAGAGGAATAGTGCCGCGCGCTGGTGGTCGGGGCACGGATAGCCTGAGCGAATGAAGCGGATTCAGCGGGTCGCCGGCGCGGTAGTCGGCTCGGCGGTGGGTGACGCCCTGGGCGGCCCCTTCGAGTTCGGGCCTCAGGGAGCGTTCTCCGCGCGGTTTCCCGCGCCCGGTGCCGGTGGTGAGATGTGCGGAGGCGGTGGCTGGGATCCCGGCGAGGCCACTGACGACACGCAGATGGCCGTCCTGGTCGCCGAGTCCCTTCTGGAGCGGGGCGGACTGGACCTGCCGGACATCTTCGCGCGCTTCCAGCGGTGGGCGGCATCAGAACCCAAGGACATCGGCTTGCAGACCGAAGACGTCCTGACCAACGGCATGCCCTGGGACCTCGCCGCCGTGGTCCATTTCCAGGTCAATCAGCGAGCAGCGGGAAATGGCTCCTTGATGCGGGCATCGACCTCCGCGGTCCACTTCGCGTCCGTCGGCCAGGAAGCCACCATGGACGCGGCCCGCCGCATCGCCGCCCTCACCCACGGCGACCGCGCGGCCTGGGAGGGCACCGCGATCTTCCACGAACTCATCCGTGTCACGCTCCAGGACACTGACCCCCTCTCCGCGCTCCCGGACATCTTGGCCCTGGTCCATCCCGACCACCGCGATCGCTACGCCACGGTCCTCGCGCCCGACTGGCACCCCGATCAGGCGACCGAGTTCAACGGCGCCGTCTGGCCCTGTCTGGGCTCCGCCGTCTGGGCCCTGCGTACCACGCACAGCTTCGAGGACGCGATACGCCTGGCGATCGACCTCGGCGGTGACACGGACACCGTCGCTGCGGTGACCGGAGGACTTGCGGGCGCGTACTACGGGCTGGACGCAATCCCCGCCCATTGGACCGTGCCTCTGCACGTCCCGCTCCCGGGATTCGAGGGACGGGTGCTGTACCTGGCAGATCTCCTCTACCTTGCACACCGCCTCGGAGGCTGAACCGGGTCTCGGCGGCGCCGGTCGCTCGGCGATTGCGCCGAGACCGGTCCGTTCTCCGTCGACGACGTCAGCGATGGCATCGCGGTGGCGCGCCGGACGTACGGCTGGTGGTCCCAGGACACGGCTGGGGCAGGCAGCGGCCGGTGATCCGACCGCTACGGTCCCGCCCGGCCTGCCCCCTGCGCCGGATCCCCGAGTGGCTCCAGAACCACGGAACCCGGCAGCGCCGCGGCCATGCCGTGGGCGTAGACCGCGAGCCGCACCCAGATGAACCAGTTGCCGGCGGCGACGATGGTCTGGCCGTACGTCCGGCGCGCCACCGCGATGCCGTCGCCGACCTCGTCCCTGCTGAAGCGGGCCGTGCTCAGCAGCGAGATCTGGTTGGAGACGGTCGCTCCGCGGTGCTGCACCTCGCAGGTGGCGTTCGACCCGTACGCGTCCACGTTGCGCACCGTCACCTTGCAGTCGAAGCCGCCCTTGGCCAGGGCGGCGACCACGTCGTCGACCGTCGCGTATTCGGGACCGGCCGGTACCTGGCTCGGCATCGGCGTCAACGGTTTCGGGCCCCGGTCGCCCCCGGCCTGACCGCAGCCGCTCAGGGGGTCGTCCGTACCGCCCGCCAGAGCCAGGGCGACGGCGAGCGGGGACCCGGGCGTCAGGGCCTCCTCGGCCAGCTTCGGGTCGGAGACGGCGGTCAGGCCCTCGATCGTGCGCAGGGTGCGCGCTGTGTTTGTGTCGGCCTGGGTGGCCTTGCGCAGGGCGTCGGCGATGATCCCCTGTGCGTGGTTGGCCGGTTCGAGGTGCTCGGTACTGCCCTGCGGCACCATGACGGGGTGGGACAGCTGGACCCGGCCGCTGTTGTCGACCTTCAGGTCGCGGCCGCGGGCGTAGTCCAGGGCGCTGTTCAGGTCCCGCTGCGCGCCCGTGATCGCCTCGGCCAGGTCGTCGTAGGCCTTGGCGCGGTCTGACCTTCCAGGCTTCCGTGCCACCTACTCGGCCGGCACCGGCCGACTCCGCGACGCCTGCTGGGGGCAGCTGTGCCGATCCTGACCACCGCCGCTCCGCCCATAGCCGAGGAGCCATTCGTGCCTGACGTTCGGCCGCCCCTGCCCGGCCGACCTCGTCGGCGCCGCACCGCGACGGTGATCCTGTCCACCGTGCTCATGCTTGCAGCCGGCCTCGGAACAGCCGGTCCAGTCAACGCAGAAACGATTCTGCTCGTCGGTCTGACCGCCAGGGCCGCAGTCGTGCAGCAGGAGAAGGACCTGCGCACGGAGTGCGCCGTGCGCCCGGAGGCGAACATGCGCAGGGCTGGGTCAAGCCGCTTCGAGACGTGCGTCCACCAGCCCGTGTACCTCAAGCTCGTGGACGACAAGCGCCGCCTGAAAGGCGAACTCTGGTTCGACCTGTGGATCCTCGGCTTCTCCTACGACGGATCCCGCCGTGTCGACTACACCAGCAGCATCGAGAACATCCGCACCAAAGCCGTCGCCGGTGAGAACCCCACGACGTGGATGATCGAGCAGAACTTCAGCCATACGATCAATGCCTCGGCCAGCGGCCCCAACCCTCAGATGGCCAAACCGGCCGTCACCACCCGCAGCGAGAACATCGCGCAGTGGACTGCCAAACCGTTCTGGCAGCTCAACTACACCTCGCCCGACACCGGGAAGCTCGATCCGGTCAACACTCAGATCGTCTCCGGGATGATCAGCCTGGACATGCGGGTGTCCTCACCCACCGCAGTGCCCTGGACGGATCCCGTCATGGCCTACTCCAGCGTGCGTTTCGACTACGCCGGGCCGACCGCCGGCAAGCACAAGGGCACCGTGTTCACCGAAGCCCGTGTCGAACTCGTGATGAGTCTCAAGGACCCTGCCGTCGACCAGAGCGCCCGGCACATCCTCGACGCCCAGCAGCTTCCCGAGCGCACCTTCCCCTCCTGGGCCGGCAAGACCGTGCCCGGAGCCACCGAACCCCTGCACCGCCTCGTCGACAAGGCCGAGCAGAAGAAGAACCGCAAGAACGCGATCGCCACGTGCAACGACGTCTGGGGGGACTACAGCGGGACGAAGCTCCAATGCGATGAGTACCCCTTCGCCTCGACCAAGGAAGGCGCTGCCGCCCCGGGCAAACGATTCTCCGCCCGGCTCATCGAGGGAACCGACAACGAGACGGGCGGCAATCGTCTCAACGACATGTTCACCCTGAACCGCGTCCTCGACGGTGACGCCTTCTACGTGAAGATCAACCCCTGACCAACGACGGAGACCACCCATGCCTCTCATCGCCGAGTACAGCACCATGGCCCAACCGGATCGCGGGATCGTGGAGGTGTACGACTCCGACGCCTACCTCGGCGACGACGATGCGCTGCTGGAGTCGAGGACCCGGGTGGTAGCCGGAAACGGCTACCACCTCTACCTCCACAGCCTCCAGAGCGACATCGAGGTACGCGTCACCCTCAGGATCTGGGACACCCCGCAGGAGCCCCCGGCAGAAGCCGAAGGCACCACTGCGGTGTCCTTGGAGTCGGAGACCGGGCTGCTCGTCGTCAACCAGCTCACCTACGGGCCGGCTGGAGAGATGAATCTGCCGCGCCCCGGCGTCTACGAGGGCCACGCCGCCTGGACCGGGCGAACGGCAACAGCCGCCTACCACGCCACGTCCATCCGGCGTGCCGCCGAGGAGCAATGGAGCCCGGAGCGGATCGGCGAGTCCTGGGAGCAGTGCCCCGCTGCTGAGCAGTACACCCTCGACCTGTGGTTCGTCAGGGAATCCGAGCCGGAGGACGACGACGAATAGTCCTTGGGCCGCGCCACCGGACCAGACGGGCCCGTGGCTTCAGCTTCAACGGCCGGCGCCCGGCGGGGAGGTTCCCCGCCGAGCGCCGGCTCTTTGTCTCGTGTGTGCTATCCGATGGTGAGGAAGGTGTTCCAGCTGTCTTCGTCGACGCCGGAAGGCATGCCGGGCATCGAAGTGGCCGTGCCCGGGAACAGGTACTGGTTTCCGTTGGCGCTCACGGTCCAGATGTCGGGGATGCCGTCTCCGTTCGCGTCGGGTGTACCGAGGACCTTGGGGAGTTCGGCTCGGCTCCAGTAGGTGGTGGCGTAGGTGATGTCCACGCCGCCGTTGGACGCGGCTGCCGTGGCGAGGGAGTCGATGTCCAGGCCTCCGTTGGGGTCCGGCTTGCCCTTGCGCAGGGCGAGGCCGCGGCTGGGCATGGAGTCGTCGCGGAAGATCAGGTCGGGGGTCCCGTCGCCGGAGATGTCGCGGATTCCGACGAGGTCACGCTTGGCCCATCCGGTGTAGCCGACCTTCTTGATGCTGGTGAAGCTGGCTCCGGTGTAGCCGGTGAACGCCCAGAACGTTGCGCCGTCGTCCACGAGCGCGAACATCTCGGGCAGCCCGTCCCCGGTGACGTCTTCGGTGACCACGATCTGTGTCAGCCTCGACGGGTCGGGGGCGCCTGCGGGCAGCAGGATTTCCATGCGGCGGCCGACGTCGAACTGGCCGGTGCCGGTGCCCGGGTAGACGTACATCTTCCCGTCGGGCATGCGGGCGATGAGGTCGGTGAGGCCGTCGCCGGGGAACCAGTCGGTGGAGTGTCCGATGAGCGCGGGCATTCCGCCCGCCGGGGCCTTCCAGTAGCCGGGTTCCACGGGAACGCCGTCCCTGACCGCGCCGGGGATGAAGGCGTCGGTGTCGCCGGTGGCATCGCCTGCGTAGGTGCGCAGGTTGCCGTCCTTGTCGATGGCGAGGATGTCGGGGTGTCCGTCGCCCGTGACGTCACCGGGCGTGTCGAGGCCGGTACGAGGGCGGACGTAGAAGGGGTATTCGGTGGCGGTGGAGATGTTGCCGGCTTTGTTGACGGTGCGGGCGTAGAGGACGTTGGGGCCGGAGATGTCGACCTGGAGGCTGATGGTGGCCTGGTCACCGCTGGAGGGGACGGCCTTCTGGTCGTAGGTGGGGCGGTTCAGGCTCCACTGGTACTCGCGGATGTCCGTGGCATTGGCGCCGTTGCCGCTGATGTTGATCGCCTGGCCGGGTGTACTGGCTTCCTTCACGCTCCAGTCGGAGTAGTTGGGGCCGGGTGCCGGGAAGTCCTTCGAGCTGACGGTGGGGTTGGGCGGGACGGTGTGGTCGACGGTGAAGGTGCACCAGCCGCCGCCTCCGGAGTCCATGGGCCCGCTGCCGGGAGATGCCGCGCCGTCCCAGTCGACGGTCTTGGCGAGCCAGTAGTACTTCTTGCCGGACGTGAAGTAGTCCCAGGGGATCTCCTTGTTGATCACCCCGTCACTGTTGACGTCGAGCCATTCGTGGTAGACGAGCTGCCCGGTCGCTGCGTCCGAGACTTCGACGCGGATCTGCTTGAGGTTGCTGTCGCGGTCGGTGCCCTTGACCTGGAAGGTGACGTTGGTTTTGCCGATGCTGGTGCCGGGGCTGGTGGTCAGGCACGGGCCGCCGGGGAACGTCTGCATGTTCGCCGCGACGGGGGTGTCGGGCGGGGTGTTGTAGGTGATCTCGATGTACGGGGCGGTCTCACCGTTGGCGATGAGCTTCTTCCAGTAGTACGAGTCCGACTCGTTCGGCGCGGCGAAGCCCAGGGAGAGGGCGCCCCAGCGGTTGGTCGCGGCCTCGGAGACGATGCCCTTGATGTCGGTGGCGATCCAGTTGTCCGGGCAGGAGCTGTTGTAGCCGTACCCGGCGTACTCGGTTGCGACCTTGCGGTTCCAGTAGTCGGTCGTGTTGTTCCACGTGCTCGACGAGGTGATGTACGGCGTCGAGTAGATGTCCATCGCCTTCTGGGAGCAGGACCACGAGTAGGTCTGCAGCGCCCGGACGGTGGCTGTGTTGATGACGGTGCCGTGGAGTTCGCTGCCGAAGTCGAAGTTGAAGATGGAACGGGATGTGCCACCGGTGGTGGACTCGTATCCGACGCGGGCCTCGTTCGTGCCGCTCGCGTTGTAGTTCTGCCCGTTGTAGAAGCTGGAGTTGCCCTCGGTCTTGTAGAGCAGGGTCCAGGAGCGCTTGTGGCCCTTGAACGAGGGGTCGATGAAGACCGGGTACGCCGTGTCCGCGGCGTTGAGCCAGGAGCCGTCCGGGGTCAGAGAGAGTGTGTTGTCGGCCAGGGCAGCCTTGGCGACCTTCAGCCGGGCGCCTTCGGCACCCGCCAGTCCGGCCAGCCCCAGCGTCGGGTGGTTGGTGGCAGCCTCGCTCGGCTTCCAGGCCGGCTCGTCGTCGGTGGTGGCGACCTTGCCGCTGGAGTCCCACATCAGCGGTGAGGGCGATCCGGCCACTTCCTCACCTGCCGCGTCACGGGCGCTGACCGCGCCCGACTCGGCATCGAGCTGGAAAGCCAGGTCTGGGGATGCGAGACGGTACTTCAGCTCGGCGAGCAGGGGGTCGGCTGCGGCCTGCTTGTCCTTCACGACCAGCAGGTGCGAGTAGCCGCCGTCCTGAGCCGTCATCACCAGGTCGATGCCCGGGCGCACGTTCTCGTACAGGGCGCGCGGCCCGTCGATGAGCGGCTCCGGCAAGGTGCCCGGCCAGCTGACCACCATCTCGTGGCCATCGGTGTTCAGCCGGACCAGCTCGGTCCACACCTCACCGGGCACATCCTGCTTCAGCGCCACCCGGGTGACGGAGCGTGAGGAGCGCTCCCCGCCGCCGGTGGCCTGCTTTTTCGTTCCGGCGCTGAAGACGACGCGGCCGTTGACGGCCTTGGCCGCATAGCCGCCTTCCACCCGGTGCAGGGTGGTGTCGATCGGCTTCCACTGGCCGTCGACCTTGGCGCGGAAGGCCGCGCTGAAGATCTGCTTGCGGAACGTTCCGTCAGGTCGGGCCCACGTCGTGGTGTTCGCGCTGCGCGCGGCGGTGACCTCGACCTCCTTGCCGGACTCCTCGGCCAGACGCCGCGCCTCCCGCTCAGCCACGGGGGCCTTCTCGCCCGGACGGGCCTGCGGCTTCCCGCCGCCGATGACATGTACGCCCACCGGGACAGCGACGGCTACTGCGAGAAGGACGGCGAGGGCGCCCAGTGTCCGGCGCCGTTTGAACCACCGCGCTGCCGGGACAACGGCAACTTCTCTTTCAGAGGCTTCTGTTGGTGGGCTTTCTTCCACGGATTCACTGACAGACACAGGCGTACTTCTCCCCCCTCGGGCATACAGCTAGAGCAGCCCTCGGTACTCACAAATAGTTTCGGCCGCTGGCCGGAAGACGTGAAAAGCCCGCTCCCGTACGCGATTCCGCGCACACGGGTGCCAGTTGAGCATGAACCATCCCAGTGACATGCCGGATCCGGCGTCCACGCTCTGACCAGCCAGTTCTCCACGGTTTGCACTGATTGCCCCACCCTACGCAGCGAGTAAAGTGATAAAGACCACACCGAATATCGGAACCGTAGGTTTTCTGTGGTTTCGGCGGCACAATCAGCTGGCTAATTGTCAGTTTCCTGCCGGCCGTGCGCCTTCGGCCCGCGGCGGCAGAGCGTGGGGGGTCCACATGTCGCCGTTCTCGGCGAACAATTTCCGCCTGCCCGGAACCAGAAAGGCGCGTGCGAAACGCGCGCGCCTCGCCGGGCGCACCGGCATCACGCTTTCCGTGATGCTGGTCGCATCTCTACTTCCCGTCCAAGCCTGGGCCGCGCCACCAGGCGACCGCTCAGGCGTCACCCTGCCCAACCTTCAAGACAACGAGAAGGCAGAGCTCAACAAGACTGCCTCCGCCCAACTGGTCGGCTGGGACGGTGCGGCACCAACGCCGCTCGAGGCCTACAAGCCGACCTATGTGGCGACACCCGCCGGCGGCTTCGAGAGCGTGCCGCTGACGGCTACCTCCGGGGTTGAGTTCACCCAGGTCGGTGCGCTGCCGGTCAGCATCGGCAAGGTCAAGGACACGGGTACTCCTCCGTCAGGGACCTGGTCTGCAGCGGTTTCGGACCGCGCCAAGACGGAGGCCGCAGGCATTGACGGTGCGATCATCACGATCACGCCTCCGGCCGACGCAGTAAATCCGGTCGACGTCGCGCTGGACTACTCGAAGTTCGAGGACCTGTACGGCACGCAGTGGTCCTCACGCCTGAAGCTGCGCCAGTTCCCCGCCTGCTTCCTCGACACTCCGACTGCGCCTGAGTGTGCCGTCTCCCAGGACGTTCCCAGCTCCAACGTTCCGGGCGAGAAGAGGGCCATCGCCACCATCGTTCCGGCTCCCGCGACCGTTCAGGGCATGACCACCATGTCGGCCGGCAGCGGGCCGGCGGTGCTGGTTGCCTCCGACGGTGCGTCGGGAGCTGGCGGCACGTACAAGGCCACCTCGCTGTCCCCGTCCGGCAAGTGGACGGCCGGCGGCAGCGGAGGCGGGTTCTCCTGGACGTATCCGCTGACGGTGCCTCCAGCTCCGGCCGGTCCCACCCCGTCGATCGCGTTCTCGTACTCGTCCCAGATGGTGGACGGCAAGACGTCGGTGACCAACGGCCAGGCTTCCTGGGTCGGTGACGGTTGGGACTACAACCCGGGCTTCATCGAGCGGCGCTACCGCACCTGCTCGGACGATGTGAAAGCCACGGCCGCGGGCAAGCCGAACAACGACAACACCACCGACAAGAAGAAGGGCGACCTGTGCTGGTCCGGTGACAGCGTCATGCTCTCCACGGGCGGCTCGACGACCGAACTCGTCCACGACGCCGCCAGCGGAAAGTGGGTGCCCGCCTCCGACGACGGGTCACGGATCGAACTCAAGACCGGCGCCGGCAACGGGGCGAAGGACGGCGAGTACTGGGTCGTCACCACCCGTGACGGCACGCGCTACCACTACGGCCGCCACAGCGTCGGCACCCACGGCGACGACACACCGCTGACCGTCACCGACTCGGTGTTCACCGTCCCGGTCTTCGGCAACCACCCCGGCGAGCCCTGCTACCAGGCCGCCTACGCGAACTCCTCCTGCACCCAGGCCTGGCGCTGGAACCTCGACTACGTCGAGGACATCCACGGCAACGCCATGGTCATCGACTGGAAGAAGGAAGAGAACCGCTACGCCAAGAACGAGAAGTACGGGGAGAAGGACCGCGCCAAGGTCGGATACATCCGCGGCGGCTACCCGATCCGTATCCTCTACGGCCTGCGCGCCGACAACCTCGCCGGCGCCCCCGCCGGCCGGGTCGGGTTCAGCACAGCGCAACGGTGCTTCCCTGACAAGGACACCAACTGTGACGACTCCCAGTTCGGGTCCAAGAGCGCACTCGGGTGGTGGGACACCCCCAGTGCCCTGAACTGCAAGATGGACGCGGCGAACTGCTACGTCGCCTCGCCGACGTTCTGGTCGCGCATGCGCCTGGACTCCGTCAGCACCTACGGTCAGCGCAAGGAGGGGTCCACGGGCCTCACCAAGGTCGACCAGTGGACGCTGAAGCAGTCACTGCCCACGCACCGCACCGACACCAGCCCCCCGCTGTGGCTGGAGTCCATCACCCGCACCGCCTACGGCCCCGAGGACAGCACCAACGGCAAGCAACTGCCCCCGGTTTCCTTCAAGGCCAACGCAGTCGACATGCCCAATCGTGTCGCCAAAGCCAACGACCCGGTAACCGGCAAGCCCGATCCGACTCCGGACTTCGACCGGCTCCGGGTGGAGACGATCCTCACCGAGACCGGCGGTGACATCCACGTCACCTACTCCGCCCCCTGCGCTCTGGGCACGACCGTCCCCGATCCGGCGAAGAACACAAGCCGCTGTTTCCCTGTCCGCTGGTCCGCAGATCCGGACGCAGCCCCCGAGAAGACACCGACTGAGGTGTTCAACAAGTACGTCGTGACGAAGGTGGAAGAGAAGGACCGCGTAGCACAGCGGCCTGACGTCACCACCAGCTACAGCTATGAAGGCGGCGCTGCCTGGGCGCAGGCGGACGACGAGCTCGGCAGACCAGAGCTGCGCACCTACAGCGAGTGGCGCGGCTACGGCAGCGTTCTGACCACCACCGGCAAGACGGAGAACACGGGCACGCCCACCGCGACCGAGCAGTCGCAGAGCCGCACCCGCTTCTTCCGCGGCCTGTCCACCCCCGCCGCCAGGGTCACTGTCAAGGACTCCACCGGGGCGGAGGAGCTCGGCGAGGACCTGCCGCAGTACCAGGGCCAGGCCGCGGAGAGCATCTCCTACACCAAGGCCGGCGGAAGCGTCGACAGCAGGACCCTGACCTGGCCCTCAAGCCTGAAGACCGCCCAGCGCCCCCGAATCGACGACGCCACCCGTCAGGTCGAGGCCTACCGCAACGGCATCGAGCACACGGACGCGATCCAGGCTGTCAGCGGTGGCAAGTCCCGCATGGTGCGTACGACCAACGTGCTCGAGGGGACGTACGGCCTGCTCAAGACCGCGCAGACCGCTTTCCGGGAGAACAACGGCACCGGCTGGACCACGGTCAAGCAGTCCTGCAGGAAGCCCACCTACGTCCACAACACGACCAGCTACCTGATCGGCCTCAAGGCAGAGGAGCGGGAGACTACCGGGGACTGCACGGACGCCGGGATCGCGGCTGGAACCCTCCTGAGTGCGACCCGCACGTCCTTCGACGCCGTCAACGCCTTCGGTACCGCCCCCACCAAGGGCCTGCCCTATCAGGCCGACAGCCTCGACGCCGCGGGCACCGGCTGGACCACCTCTGGGCGCAGCGAATTCGACGCGCTCGGCCGGACGGTCAAGAAGTACGACGCGCTCGGCAACTCGTCTGCCACCGCATTCAGCCCCCCGTCCGGCCCCCCGTTCACGATCACTGCGACCAACGCTCTCGGGCACACGGCGAGCACCCGGGTGGATCCCGCCCGCGGCAGCGTCCTGGAGACGACTGACTCAAACGGGCGGAAGGTCACCACCGCCTACGACGAGCTCGGCCGCACCACAGAGGTCCGCACCCCGTCGCAGAAGCCCTCCGACAAGCCCGCCTACACCTTCGAATACCAGATCGAGGAGAAGAAGACGCCAGCCGTCATCAGCCGTGCACTGAAGGACGATGGCACCTACAGCAAGTCGATCGCGATCTACGACGGGCTGCTGCGCCCGCGCCAGACGCAGACCGAGGGCGCGGGTGGCGTCCGCATCGTCACCGACACCCTCTACTCCGCGAACGGGACCGTCGCCCAGACCAATAATGGTTACCTCGCTGAAGGCGGCCTGAGCACCGAGCTCTTCGTTCCCCTGTCGATGACCGAGGTGCATAACTCCACCCAGACCGCCTACGACGGCCTCGGCCGCGCCGTACGCACGACGGCGGTGGAGAGGGGCAACCCGAAGCAGTCCACGATCACCCAGTACGGCGGCGACTGGACCCTGACGCGCAGCGCCATGTCGCCCACTGGGGCGACCCCGCTGCCCGGCAGCCGCGCGGTCAAGACGTCCACGGATGCTCTGGGCCGTACAACAGCGGTCGAGCACTACACCTCAACGGCCGCTGCGGATGTGGACCCGGCCAAGGATCCGAATCCTGCGGCCGTCAAGACGGCCTACAGCTACGACGAACGTGGCCAGCTCTCCCAGGTCACTGACGCGGCGAAGAACAACTGGACCTACGTCTACGACGCTCGGGGCCGGATGACCTCATCCACGGACCCGGACATGGGCACGTCGACGTTCACCTACAACAACCTCGACCAGCAGCTCTCGACGGCCAACGCCTACGGCCGCGCCCAGTTCACGAAGTACGACGCGCTGGGCCGCAAGACCGAACTGCGTGACGACAACCCTGACACCGGGGCGATCGTCGCCTCCTGGGCCTACGACACCCTGCCCGGTGCCAAGGGCCTGCCCGTCTCCGCCACCCGGAACTGGGGCGAAGGCTCGTACACGAGCGAGGTCACCGGCTACGACAGCGAGTACCGGCCCACCGGGTCGAAGATCACCGTCCCGGACCTGCCCACCAAGCAGACCACCAAGGGCCTGGCCGGCACCTACACGTACAGCACCACCTACACGCCCACCGGCAAGGTCCAGTCCACGACCCTCCCGGCAACCGCCGGCGGTCTCGCCGCCGAGAAGCTGATCACCCGCTACAACAGCGACGGCCTGGTGCAGACCATGTCGGGGCTGTCCTGGTACACCGCCGACACCATCTACAGCCCCTTCGGTGAAGTCCTGCGCACCGCCACCGGCAACGCGCCCAACCGGGTGTGGACCACCAACACCACCGACCCCCATACCGGCCGGGTCACCAAGGCCGAGAGCCACCGCGAAACCCGCGATCCGGTCTCCCAGTCCAACCTCCTGTCCTCCCTCACCTACACCTACGACTCCGCCGGCAACCCGACGTCCATCACCGACACCCAGCCCGACACCCGCCCCGGCGCCACGCAGCAGTCGCCGCCGCTGGTGGACCGCCAGTGCTTCACCTACGACAACCTCGGCCAGCTCACCCGAGCCTGGACCGGAAAGACCGCCGGCTGCCCCACCAGCCCCGCCGGCCCTGCCCTCTCCGAGGTGGGTTCCGGCATAACGGGTGATGCCTACTGGCAGGACTACGAGTTCGACTCGATCGGTAACCGCACCAAGCTCACCGAACACGACCTCACCAACAGCGCCTACGACGACGTAACCAGCTACGCCTACGGCGTGGACATGGGCGGCCCCCAGCCGTCGCTGAAGAAGCAGCCCCACGCCCTGACCAAGGTCACCAAGACCACCAGAACCCCCGGCTCAACGGTCGACTCCCTGTCCACCTACGGATACGACCAGGCCGGCAACACCAAGACCCGCACCATCGGCGGCGACACCCAGACCCTGTCCTGGGACCGCCGCAACACACTCCAGTCCGCCACCAGCCCTGGTATCGGTGCCGTCGCCGTCACCGGCCTCGCCGACAAGTGCCTCGACGTCCAGGACGGGCAGACCGCCGACGACACCCCCGTCCAGCTGCTGACCTGCAGCGAGACCAAGCCTCAGCAGTGGCGTCTGACCGGCAACACCGTCCAGGCCCTCGGCAAATGCCTCACTGCCAAGAACGGCAGGGCCTACCTCGTCACCTGCAACGACTCGGACGACCAGAAGTTCGAATACCGGGGGGCAGACAAGACCCTGTACAACGCCAAGGCGAACGCCTGCCTCACCGTCCCCAACGACAATCCCGCCGAAGGAAACGACCTCCACATCTACACCTGCGTCAGCGGCTCTGCCGCCCAGCAGTGGAGCTTCGGCAACACCACCTCCTATCTCTACGACGCCTCAGGCAACCGCGTCATCGAGGAAACCGGCAGCGCCCGCACCCTCTACCTGGGCGAAACCGAGGTCACCGTCAACAAGGCTGGCCAGGCCATCGACGCCGTCCGCTACTACAGCAGCCCTGGCGCCCCCACCACCGTCCGCCGCACCAACGGCAAAACCACCGGCCACAGCCTGTCCCAGCTCCTCACCGACCACCACAACACCGCCACCACCAGCGTCGAACAAACAGACAGGCAGCCGGTCACCAGGCGCAGGTCCGACCCGTACGGAAACCCCCGCGGCGCCCAGCCCTCCGACTGGCCCGGCAGCCACACCTTCCTCGGCGTCGGCACCGACGACAACACCACCGGCCTCACCCACATCGGGGCCCGCGAATACGACCCTTCAACCGGCCGGTTCATCTCCGTCGACCCCATCATCGACATCACCGACCCACTCCAGATGAACGGGTACACCTACGCCCACGCGAACCCCATCTCGGGATCAGACCCGACCGGCCTCAAGGACGACAACTGCGCCTACCACGGGAACTGCACTGCAAATGGAGGAAGCCTCGACGAAATTGACCATGACGTCACCGGCGGCTCCGGCGGCGGCAGTGACGACCGGCAGCTCGACGACAGCTACACGCCGCCCTCAGCGAAGGGAAATGACGGGAACTCAAAGAACAAGGGAAAGAACTGCAGTTTCTTCTCCAAGTGCAACCTGAAAAAGGGCTGGAAGGCCACCAAGGACTTCTGGAACGAAAACAAGGTAGCAATCGTCTCGTTCACCGTTGAGGTCGCAGCAGGAGTGGCCTGCGGGGGAACCGCTATCGCAACAGGTGTCGCCACAGGAGGCGCCGGATTCGCGATAATGGCTGGCTGCGCAGGTGTAGCTGCGGCTGCCGGTGCAGCAGCAGCTAACTGGATGGACGAGGACGCTGACCACAGCACTACAGGAATCCTCAAAGCCGAAGCAGAAGCCTTCGTTTGGGGCGCCGCCACACAGGCCGCAGGAGCCGCCGCGCTCCCGGTGGTAGCTGCCGGAGCCGGTAAAATAATCTCCAAGCTCAAGCCATGTAACAGTTTCACTCCCGGCACCCTCGTCCTCATGGCCGATGGCACTAGCAAGCCCATCGAAGAGCTGACCACCGATGACGAAGTCCTCGCCACCGACCCCGAGACTGGCGAAACAGCAAGCAAGAACGTCACAGCCACCATCTACACCAAGGACGACAAAAACTACGCCGACGTCAGCATCCAGACAGACGACGGCATCAAGATAATCACCACAACAGAGCACCACCCCTTCTGGTCCGAATCAGACCGCATATGGAAGGACGCTGGCGACCTCAAGGCAGGAACAACCCTTCGCACCAACGAAGGAAAAGCCGCCGCCGTCGTTCAGACCCGTACGTACAGGGCCGTCAACGAGACCTACAACCTGACCGTCGCTGACCTCCACACGTACTATGTGCTGGCTGGCACGATGCCGGTCCTGGTTCACAACTGCGGTGGGGGAGTAGCCCCTAATGGTCAGCCTTGTACATGCAACGGTTCCACTAACCCGTCCAACCTGCAGCTCATACAGGCCATCGCAACGCGAGCTGAGGCTAAGATCGGTGGAAGTGGCGCAGTCCCTGGCACCAGGAAGCATGCGTACGCCGATAAACTGCTGACCCGCTACCAAGGGATCTACGGGTCACGTGGCCTGGTTACGGAGCAGAGCTATCTGAATGGGGCTGTCGTGCCACATGGGACTGCAGGAAGTGCCCGCCCAGACGTCTATGATCCGGCAGCGGGGATCATCTATGACTACAAGTTCCTTTTGAATCCAGGACGGGGAATCCGTCAGCGACAGGCCAATCTGAACGCCAACCACGTTCCGGGAGCGTGGCTCACGATCGAGGTGAATCCGTGACAAAGTCGGGCCCCGCAACGGCACGGCGTGTAACGTCGGACTGGGTCTCAGCGTTCCCCGAGTTCAACGCCTGGCGTCCGATGCATCTACTGCGGCGGATTGGGCCGGTCCTACAGGGCATTTGCCTTGACCGCTCGACCTCTGGAGACGGGTACACTCCGACCACACACGTGCATGCGCTGACCCGGGAATTTCCAGTGATCTCCCTAACCTTGGGGCACCGCCTGGAGCGCTCCTCGGGGCAGCCGGAAACTGTGCTCTTCACTCGTCACGAAAATGAGTTCCAGGATGCGGTCAGCGCCCTGAACGCACAGTGCCGACTCTCCCTCAATGAGCCGCCTTCGCTAGACGAGATCGTGAGGGAATATCACTCGGCCTGCTCGACTCGCCAGGAGAAAGGACTTCCTCCAGCCGTACTGGAGATGGAGGATAGCATCCTCATTGCTGCGGTAGCTGACAGAGGTGACCTGGTTGAAGCTGGCATCGCACTCGCCGAGGATCTTGCTGCCAGATGGCCAAAGGCCAGACTTCCTCTAGACTGGATCTCTACAGACGCATGGCTTGAGGGTCTAACAGCTAAGGCAGGTAACCTCGAGGCATTGGAAAACATCGTCAGCGGTCAGGTAGTCAAGCATAAACTCGACAATCTATAGGTAATCCATGGCCGGACCTGATTACAGATGATCTAGCTTTGAATACTGAACTCCACCTATAGAACGAAGATGCCCCTTTCCTCGATGTACTGAGGAAAGGGGCATCTTCAGGTTTGACGGCAACGGTGACGGCAACGTCAACGGACGACGCTGCAGCAGGCAGCCAGCGCAGACGGGCCCTGGCCGCAGCCTCGCTCGAGGCCAGTTGCCTCCCCGGTAACCGTGAGGTGGTCCACGACTGCGCGGCCGAGGCGTACGACCTGCCCGGCGAGCACGGCCGCATCGTCGTCTCCACCGGAATGCTGGACGCTCTCAACGCACGTGAGCGCCACAGTCTCTCCTCAACAGCTACTTGATGATGCCAAGGCGCTTCACGATACATTCGGCGTCGGAACACGAGCAGACAAAGGCACAACGGTGGCGACAGGTCAGCTTGGCGGCGAGCTTGTCTACTCCGTGGCAAATAACGGAACGAATATGAAGCTGCGGGCCCTCGCCAAAAACTTGGCTACAGGCGAGTATATGAAACTGATCTAACGCCACAAGTACACAGCGACGCCGAACAGATTCTCTTCAACGCAATAGATGAAGCAGAGGACGCAGGCGACGGCATAATTGCCTCATCCCGCCCTGCCTGCGGACCTGAACGCCAGAATTGCAGGGGAAGGGCAAGCGATTATCCCGGGGTTCAGCTATGGGAACGAAAGCGATAACCCCGGAAAGAATCCATTCGGGTTCATGTAGGTAAACTAGCGGGTGCGGTCTTAACGTGTGGCCGCATCCGTGGCGCTGAGGGTAGGGAAGAGATGGAACTCTGGGACCAAAAGATGGATTCCTATACGCAAAGCCTTGAGCGCTTGGAGTCTGCAGAACTGGCAAACATCGCATTTGACGCCATCGAGGCGATGATTCCGTTGCTCGGCCTGCCGCTCGACGAGTTCTTCCCTCCCAGTCGTGCCGCCCTGATTGAATCCACCCTGCACTTTCGCCACGATCGACCGGCAGATTGGCATTTGGATTACGAATTTGCCCAGAATTTTCTTGCGAAATGCGACGAGCTACCGAACGTGGCACTCAGGCCAGCTGTGGGGCCTTTCTTTATGGCACTAGTGCGACTTTTTGAGGCTCCCCCTCGCTCGGCATCCGCCGATGACGCGATGGAGATTCTCTCATCTTGCTACGAGTCCGTTCTGATGTCGCAGCTCACAGGCCGCGTCACCTTGGAGGATGAACGGAATAGCAGTCCGTGTGTTGCGGCCATTGATCAGCAGATCAAGATCATTGGGGCGGCTCTGAGATAGTGGGTTGGACCAGTCGCGTCCTGGCAGGGGTTCTGCATGGGTGACGGCTGTTGACGCACTGTCAGCGGATCAAGACCCTCGCAAGTTGCGGTGCATCGCGATCGGAGCGTGCCGCATCCGGAGCCCATGCTGTACCGGCATGAGCCTCTGCCTGAACTCCGGGACAGGGGTCAAGGCGGACGAAGGGTGGAGGACCAAACACCTCAGCGCCCACAGCTGCTGAACCCAAGTTAGCCCGGCGCGGCTGGCTGTTGGCCCCGGACCGCATGGTCCGGGGCTTCGTCATGACTCGGCGCGTATGCAGGCGCCGGGACCGACAGACGGCATTCGGTGCCCGCTCTGGTGTACGCCAGCACCGGGCTGCGTGGGTGAGAACCAACTCACCAACAAAGCCACGCGTGTGGACCACCAGTTCCACTGACACCCACACCGGCCGGGTCACCAAGGCCAAGAGCCACCGCGAAACCCGCGATCCGCTCTCCCAGTCCAACCTCTCGTCCTCCCTCACCTACACCTACGACACCGTCGGCAACCCGACACCCAGCCCGACATCCGGCCCGGCGCCACACAGCAGTCGCCGCCGCTGGTGGATCGCCAGTGCTTCACCTACGACAACCTCGGCCAGCTCACCCGAGCCTGGACCGGAAGGACCGCCGACTGCCCCGCCGGCCCTGCCCTCTGCCTGCGGAGAGGGTGTCCGTGCCCCGGGCGCGCAGGGCGGAGATGTCCACCGACACGGCCGGGCTGTTGAGGTCGAGATCGACAGTCGTCGGTCCATCGAACAGGCCTTTGAGGGGGCCACGGCAGAGGTTGTGCGGGAGTGAGAGTCTTCTCCCGCACTACCGCCAGTGTGTCGACTAACGCCTGATTTGGACCATGCCACTTAGGAGATGGAATGAAGTACCCGTTTCTACCGAAATCGAACAGACGCCTGAAGGCGGGGCAATTCTGGCCCGTCCCTCTTGCGGATGGTAGATACGCCTGCGGCAGGGTTATCGATGTGATGCCGCCCGAGGAGACGGATCCACATGTCCCCAATCTTGGCACTAGGTCATTCCTCGCCGGCCTCATGGACTGGGTCGGCGAAAATCCACCCGCGGATCGAGACCTTGAAGGTGCTGTCCTGATCGACCAAGGCGTGGCTCATATCGGGGCGATCGCTGTCGGTGGAAGCTGCATCCTGGGCGAGCGGCCGCTTCAGGCCGATGGGATCTCACCGCTTCTATGGGTTACTCCGATGAGCTTGGCCGATAGGACCAGATATATTTACCAGGGGTTCCGTCGAGTCCGCGAAGCGGATCCGACGGAATGTACGCCATACTTCGGGCTTTCAGTCTGGAGTAAGCCTTACCTGCAAGCCAGAGCAAATCTGAGGTTCGTGGACGGTCAGCTGCCGGCGGACGACTATCAAACCTATGCCCCATTCGGCCCAGATAGTGCATGATTTTCAGCCGGCCGCTCCTCGCAGCGCCTTTTCGGCGCCCTGACCGCGCCAGCCCTCACGGCCCGGCGGTGGCTGAGGATGCAAATCCCTGAAGAACGTACGCACGCAGAGCCCTCATCGACAGTGATGTCGATGAGGGCTCTGCGTCTTTGACACAGCGGCAACGTCAGGACTGCATGGCTCTGGAATATCGGTAATCTCCGGAGCCGTCCTCATGGGCAAGTCCGTCCTGAAGCGGTTGGCCGCCTACAGCACTCCAATGAGGGCGTTGTCTTCCCACTGATCGACGACCTCGAGGTAGCCAGCGAGGACCTTGGAGTGAGGAGCCCAGCCGCCCTGTCTGGCGATGGCGATCTGGTCGTGGCCCTTGAGGCGGGACGAGGTGGCCAGGCCGCGGCGGGGGCTATGGCCGGTGAAGCGGATGTCGATTCCGGCGCGGGCGCCGGCCCGCGTGATGACGTCGCCGACGGATTCGGGCTGCAGGCCGCCGTTCATGACGGTGTGCCAGCGGGAGTGCAGGCGGCGCCAGGCGGGGGAGTCCGGGTCGGAGTCGAGGCCTGCGGCTTCCTTCCACGCGGTCCAGGCGCGGACCGGGCAGATGGAGGGGCGGGAGCCGTACGGGACCGGGACGGTGCGGGGGCGGATCTTGGAGACGCGCAGGTCGGCCTGGATGCCGGCGGGGGTTGCCGTGTAGTCGCGTACGCGGGTGGCGGCAAGTTCGTGTTCGCGGCCGGCGACGGCGAAGTGCATGAGGACCAGGGCGCGGTCGCGAATGCCCATGAGGTTGTCGGGGCAGGCGGCGCTGATCGCGGTGAGGTGGTCGACAAGGAGCGGGGCAGCCGGGCCGCGGCCGCGCTGTTCGCCGTCCTTCTCCATCTGCTTGACGAGCTGGGCGAGTCGGGCGCGGGCGAGGCGGGCCACGCCTGGTTCGGGTTTCACGCCGTGTTCTTCGCGGGCGGAGACGACGGTGCCGGAAAGGCGTCGGTCGATGGTGGACGGGGCGAGGTGCGTGCCGGCCTTCCAGCCGGGCTGGGTCCAGAGCCACTCGACGTATGCGGTGAGGGTGCCGGGGGTGAGGGCGAGGAGCGGGACGCCGCTTTCGGTGCAGAAGCGGGTCCAGCATTTCCAGTCCTGGGCGTATCCGGTGCGGGTGCGCTCGGGGCGGTGGTCGGCTACGACGCGGACGGCGTGGCGGTCGATGTGCTCGAGGGCGGTCCGGGTGGGGGCGTCGTACGTCTCGGGGTGGGCCGACGGTGCGGGGGCGGGCGGGGTGGTGCTGGGAGTGGGTGATAGATCCGTGTTCGTCATGGTTCCCCCTGAATGCCCGTCACGCTGGTTGCTGGACTCCGGACATGGGGAGCTTATCCGGGTTCCATGGATTCGGAGGGCTCGCTCTCGTCGCCCTCGCCTCGGATCCGGCTGCTTCGTGGCAGACCCGTCAGCACGAGGCGGAGAGAGCGTTCGGGATCGAACCCCGCCTGTGTGACTGAACTGAGGCCACAGGGTGGGAGCTGGTGAACGTCGAACTGCGAGCACAGTCCGGATGGAACCGCGCATTCCTGCTACCAGTGGGGTACGCCGCGGAGAGGGGAGAGGTGGGCGAAGCCTGTCGGGCGCTGTGAAGGCCGCGGTGATCGTGATCGCGGTGGCTGGAATCGTGTCCACGCCGTTGATCTGGCTGCTGAACGGCCCGGACGATGGACAGCTGGTCGGCGCTGTCATCCAGGCTGCCACTGGTGTCGCCGCTCTCGTGTGTCGGCTTCGGCGGGGACGGGCCGGGTTAGCCTAGCCGTCGGTGGTGGCTGCACCAGGCCGCTGAACAGCAACTTTGATGAAACCTGTGCGACCGGGACGCACCCTGTAGGCAATCATGGGCGAGTGACGTCGACCGAAGCAGCTGCAATCGCTCTACAGGACCATGCCGCTCTCTGGAGTGTGGGGGAGATCAGTGCGAGCGATGTCGTCAAGGCCGCCTGTGATGCGCTCGTCGCGGGACTCGATGCCCCCGGTCTTCGCATCCTCGCCGCCTGCACCCGCGCCGAGGCGGACTACGACGTCCACGACTTGATTCCCCCAGCACTTGACGAACTCGGCCTCACCTTCCATCCAGTCTCCAGCGAGGCCGGCCAAGAAGCCGCCGCGCGAGCGCTCGCACGACGCATGCTGGCCGGCGAGCTGAAACCCTGGGAGCTCACCTTCCGGATCAACCAGCGCTATGGGCATGAGCTGCCCCTGACAGCACGGCTCGCCGAACTCGATGACGAGTACGCCTTCCTCGAACACGGCGGCGACGAGGCAGTAGCTCAGATCGATGCTGAGGTCACGGCCGAAGCCCGCCGGGTCGCCGCAGCCCACCCCTGCGTTCCCGGTGAACCCAAGGACATCCCCACCTGATGCACACGGACCGACGCGCGAGACAGACTGCTGTCTGCCATCGGTGAACACCAGCCCGAGCCGGCGAAACGGTCATTACCGTCCAGTCGCATGACGACGGTCACAACCCGTACGGTCGAATACCCGGCCGACAGCCTGACGATGGTCGGACACCTCGCGCTCCCGGCCGGTGTCGAGCGCCGGCCCGCAGTCCTGATCGGCCCCGAGGGGATGGGGCTCAGCGATGTCGAGCGTCGACGGGCCGAGGATCTGGCCGAGCTGGGGTACGTGGCGCTGGCCTTCGACCTCCACGGCGGACGCTATCTGGAAGACCCGGAGGAAATGCTGGCCCGTTGCATGCCGCTGCTCGCCGATCCCGACCGCATGCGGGGAATCGGTCATGCCGCGCTCGACGTGTTGCGTGCCGAACCACGGGCCGACCCCGACCGGACCGCCGCCATCGGCTACGGCACCGGGGGCGCGGTCGCACTGGAACTCGGTCGCGACGGCGTCGACCTGCGCGCGATCGGGACAGTCAACGCGATGACCACGGGCCGACCGGGTGAGGCGGCACGCATCCGCTGCCCGGTATGGGCCGGGGTCGGGTCGGAAGACCCGATCATGCCGCCCGCGCAGCGGGAGGCGTTCACTGCTGAGATGCAGGCCGCGGGCGTCGACTGGCGCCTCGTGGTCTACGGAGGAGCCCTTCACGGATTCCACCACCCACCGGTCGACCACACCACGCCTCCCGGCGTCGGCCACCACCCGCGGCACGCACAGCGAGCCTGGCGTGACATCGTCGCCCTGCTCGCCGAGTGTCTGCCCGTCACGGATTGATCCGATCGGCTCCTGGCACACCGAGCGCAACGGCCGGCCGCCGTCGCGGGTGCGGATCGGGGCCGCCTGCGCCCACCAAGTACACGCCGCCGTCGCCCAGCTCCGCGCCGGGGGGGGGCTCGAACCCGGGGTGCGGGTCGGCCTACAAGGGTCGGTGAGTGCCGTAGTTCCCGGCAAGGGAGTTCGTGGCGGCTTCGGCGACATCGGATCGGGGGCTGGAGAGGCAGGAGGTGAGGAAACCGTGCACTCGCTGCCCTGTCCAGCCGGCCGCGGCAATAGTGGGCCAGAAGTAAATCCCATCCTGTGGAGGCCTAGCCTCGATGAAGTCGAGGATGTCGGTCACGGTTTGCTCATCCAGGGCAAGGCCGAGCATGGCCACGGCCTGCAACGCTCCGCCTACAAGAGTCTCGTTGCCGGTGCTCAGACACCATCGAATCGCCTCAGTATGTGAGTGCTCCATGTAGCTCAGCCGGACGATGGCGTCGCCACCGGCAGTGTGAACCGCATGGAGAGTTTCGCGCTGAAGGACGAGATCTCGCAGGTAGGGAAGGTCGGAGGGGGAGCCGCATGTGCCGAGCGCCATCGTCATCTGGTACTGGGTTTCCCAGGTCCGCGGATCTCCCACCTCGTTCTTCAGGGCTTCGAGCAGGGCAGGGCTGGCATATGAGTCGCCCAGTTTTCGAAGTCGCTTCGCGGCTGAGCGGCGCTTGGCGGAACTGCGGTCTTGAAGCTGGCGGATCGCCTCAACGGCGTCGAGAGCCACGGTCTCTCCTACTGGATATGGACGTCACTGGACCGTATTCGGCTCCTCTGACAGTGCCGCCGAGTGGCTCCCCGGGCGAGGCCAGAAGCAGCTGACGGGCCGAGTCGGCGTAACGCATCGCGGTCTTCTCGTCGAGCCCGCAGACCTCGGCGAGATGCAGTGGGTCAGGCCCGTGGATCAGAGCCTCTTCGAGCTGTCGGTCGACGCGGAGCCGTTCCAGGGTGGCGTCCTGTCCCCGCATCGGAGCACTGATCGAGTGGTTGCTGGCCCGGCTGGTCGTGCTGGCGGTCTGGTTGGCGCTCGGGCTCGGCGACACGGTCGTAGCGCTTGACGGTGTTGAGAGCCAGGTTCTCCGTGGAGGCGCCCGCCTATGCCGCGAGCGGCGACCGCCGCCGGCGCGGACCGGCCCCCCGGCGCCATCGGGGTGGCCCGGTGCCATCGGGGTCGCCCGCCCCACCACCACGACACGGCTTCGTCTCGAAGTCCGCCCTGACGAGCGGGCTCGTGGTCAGCGGCGCTGCCTGTGGGTCATCCACAGGGTTCGACTTGTCCACAGGTCCGCTCGTCGGCCCCCTTCCAGGGGGGACGATCACCCCCGTTCCGACACGAAGAAGGGGATGGCGATGTCGACGTCGGTCCTGATGGAGCTCAATGCGCAGCTGGATTCACCGGACGCCGTCGCAGTGCTAGCGGCGGCCTGGGATGTGTTCGACATGGCCACCGACCTGTGTGACCGCATCACATTCGACGAGGACAGTGACGAGCTCCAGGCCATGGTCGCCACGCAGCAGTGTTCGGAGGGCAGGGACCGGCTGCCCCTCCCGGAGAGCGGGAGGCCGGTCGCGGCTCCGCCGCCTGGGCCGGGAGCGGCTGGGCTCGTCCCGTACGTACGGCTCCTGGAGCACGTCGGTGACGCGCTGGCCCGGCTGTCCGCTGCTGCGGATGACGAGACCGCGAGTTCCCTGACCCAGGTCAGGGAACTCGCGTCGGGCGCGGCTGCGGCGCTGACGCGGGTCCGGGGGCAGTGAGGTGACCACACTCGGCGAACTGTTCGATGTCGCGGTCGCCCGCCTCCAGGAGGTGGCGCAGGCCCCGCTCGCGTCGGTCGCGGCCGATGAGCGTGCGGCGCTGGCCGGGGAGCTCGAGGGGTTATTGGCGCAGGTGCAGAAGGGGCTCGGACCGCGCGCGTACACGCCGGTTCCGACGACCGAGGAACGGGCGCTGACCCGGGCCGAGCAGAATCTGGACGGCTGCCTGGACCGTGCCCGGGCGTCGCTGGACACCGCGAGCCGGTACCTGTCCCCGCGGGCGGGGGAGGGCGGACCCGCCGGTGAACGGATCGCCGCCGCGGCGCGGGCGGTGGGCGCCGTGCGCGACGCGATCGGCAGCCATCTGGGTCCCGACCGGGTTCCGTTGACCCCGTACGCGTACCTCCTTCGGCACCAGAAGGCGTTCGACTACCTCGCCTACCGGTACTCCGAGGTAGCCCGGGCGGCGGGGCAGGTGGCGCACCGGCTCTCTCAGGGCGCCGGCCATCCCGGCGGGGCCGATGCCTTCGACGAGGCCCGCACCACCCTCAACCACGCCTCCGTCTACGCCCGGGCAGCCGCCCGCGACGCGGACCACGACGTGGCCGGCTTCCCGACGGCCCTGCCCGTCGAACCGGTCCAGGCCGCGGCGACGGACGCGACCAGCGCCGTCATCACCCGCCTCGCCGAGGACAGCGAGCGCCTCTCCCGCGCCGCGTACGGCGCCCTGCACGACCGCGCGGATCAGCGGCTGAGCGGTTCGGACCTCCAGCAGATCTCCCGTTGGAACGCGATGAGCAGGCTGCTCGCGGGGCGCACGCTGACGCACGTGGCTGCTGAAATGCCGGACGGCGCGGCACGCGACGGCTTCACGGGCGCTGCGGCGGTGCTGAGGGAGCCCTCGAAGGCGTGGAGGGACGCCGCTGCCGCCTGGGCGCACATCGCGGACACGGTCGATCCACGCGAACACCCCAGGCTTCCGCCGCCGGGCTATGCGCAGGTCCGGCAGGGCAAGGCGGTGCGGATGCCGTCGCCCGACCCCCACCCCGCCGCGGTGATCTCCCGTACGAGTGCCGTACGCCTGGGGCAGCTGCTGTTCGGCGCGCAGTGAACTCCCCAGCAGCCACCGGGAGCGGCCAGGCCGGCCGCGGACATCGTCGCCGATGCCGGGGGAGCGGGGGCGCTGGCCGCGTCGGCGTACCGGCTCTGCGCCACCGGCTGGCAGATGGCGGCGGCCGCGCCGTGGGTCATCCGGCGGGCGGAGGCCGGGCTGGTGACGAACTCGGTCGACCACCAGCCCCCGAACCTGGACCAGGGGCAGCGCTTCTACCCCATCCACCCCCGCCAGGTAGAGGCGTTGACCAACGCCTACTCGGCCGTGATGGGTGCCGAGCAGAAGGGTGCGGGTGCCTTGCTGGCCGCGGCCCGGAGCGCCGGCACGCCCGTGCCACGGGCCATGCTGGACGCGGCCGCGCACCGGGCGATCGCCCAGGAGCAGAAGTGGGTCACCGCGACGCCGGCTCAGGCTCCGCAGCGGGTCCTGCCCCGCGCGCATGTCCCGACCGACCTCGTACTCGGGCGTCGTCCGGGGTTGCGCCAGTAGGGCGCTCGCGAGGAGGCGGTGGGGTACTGGCGGCGGTGGATCCGTGCCCCGACGAGATCCTGTGGTTCGGCGATGCCTGCGGGCGAGCAAGGGTGCTGGGGTGTCACCCGTCTCCGCGCCGGGATGCGGCTTCGCCCGGCACGGCGATGATGCGGCCGCCGACGCACAGCGAGACCAGCTGCTCTTCCCCGCCCGGTGCCGCGCTCGCGTAGCGCTGGAGTTCATTGCGCGCCTTCCGGCTCCACCCGGCCTCCGCGGTCGCCCAGTGCGGGTGGGTGTCCAGGCGGAGGCTGAGGCGGAGCAGCTCCATGCGCAGTTCATGGCCGCCGCCGGTCGCAGGGGCTCCCGCCAGCCAGTTGAAGATCCGTGTCCACCGTTGCTGGAGGGCGACCAGGTCCTCCGGGAACCTGGCGGCCGGTCTCGGGCCGCCCGGTCTCGGGCCGCCCGGTTCGGCACTCACGCCGCTGTCACCCAGGTACGGGTGCGGGCGCGGCGCCGGAGCTCGACGCGGGCGGCCGGAGACCGGCCGGGGACGGTCCAGTAGGGGTGGGCGGCAATGCTGCAGGAGAGGGCGATGAGTCGGCGGCGGAGTGCGGTGGTGCCGGCGTGCGCGGGGAGGTCGGCCAGGTCGGCGTAGGTGCGCAGCCATGCGGCCTGGAGGTCGAGCAGGTCGTCAGGGAAGTGGATGGACATCATCCATTTATTAGAGCAGCTGTTCGAATTTCTTGGCGAGCCGCGGACCGTCCTCCGTCCGGACGTACTGTGACCGTGCACTCGACCCTGTCCAGTGACCACTGGACAGGTCGTGGGTGTGCATGCCATTTGGCGAGCAGAGGGTGCCCAGCCGGGGCGACCTGGGCTGTTCCTCCGAAAATCCTGACCTCGGACTCGGCGGTGGAACCTACGCTGGGATCCCTTTCGGACCACCCAGGGAGCAGCGTGCCGCCGTTCGTCTACCGGATCACCAAGTACGACCCCGCCCACCGTGACGAGCGCGGTCACTACACCGGTGCCGAGGAAGCGGTCAGTGACCACGGGCCGGTCGAGGAGGCTTACCTGGCGGCGATCGCCGCCTTCGCGGAGGCGGCAGGCATTGACCAGCTGGAGATCCGCGAGCCACAGATCGGAGGCTTCGTCCACTTCGGCCTGGAGCCACCGATCGACGGCTACGGCCTGGCCGGCCTGTTCCCGGCCGGCCAGGCCGGGTTCCACGACGGCGCGCTGGTGCCGATCGCCGTCGGCCTGGAACTCGTCCGGGCCATGCTCCGCGACAACGGAGCCTGGTGCCGACTGGGGGCAGGAGGAGCGTTCACGGTGCACGTCGGCTGGGACCAGTACCTCTACATCGGCAGCAACCTGCCCTGCGAAACCGCACTGGCCCGCACCCGCGGGCTCGGCCTGTTCCCGGAACGCCTGGACGCATCGCCGTACGACTTCGCCCCCGACGACCCCGCGTACGTGCAGCGGCCTGCCGACGCCGAGTTCTGGGCCCGCGTGCGCTGGACCGTCAGCACCCACCGCGCGGTGTTCCTGGAGGAGGTCTTCGCCGGCAACGGCTCCCGGTGGCACCGCCTGACCCACGACAACATCGAGACGGTTCGCTCCCAGCTGGCCCCACGCGCACGGCTGGCAATCCGGCCGGACCTGCTCACCGACGTGGACACGGCCGTGGCCGCTCTGCCCGACGAAGGCCTCGTGGAGATCGTCCGGGAGGACGAGGACGGGAAGATGACGAGCACGGTGGTCGACGAGACCCAGTTCGAGGCGCTGACCTCCCAGCTCGCCGGCGCGCGTGCCGTCGGCGTCGTATCCATGTACGCCGGTGAAGATCTCCCGCTGTTCACCGCCGTGCTGCCCGACAGCGACGGCGTTCTGCGCGCTCGCTGGCAGACCGAGCCGACGCCCAGCGACCGGAATTGGGCGTTCCTGAAGACCCTGCGGCGCGGCCAGATCGTCACCGGCACAGTGACGGTCATCGCCAGCTTCGGCGTCACCTTCGTGGACATCGGCGGCTTCACCGCGATGATCAACATCCCGGAGTTGTCCTGGCGCCCATTCGATCACCCGTCCGAGGTCGTCAGCGTCGGCCAGGAGGTCACAGCCGAGGTCCTCGACGTCGACATGGTCCGGGAACGGGTACCGCTGTCGCTCCGAGCAGTGCAGGAAGACCCGTGGCCGCAGGTAGCGCAGAGGATCGGCCACGTGGTCACCGGGCCGGTCACCGCGATCGAGCCGTTCGGCGTCTTCGTCCGCATCGAGGACCGCGAGGACGGCCTCCAGGGGCTCGTGCCCACCAGCGAGCTGGATGGATCGTCCGGAGACGTCGTCGGGGTCGGCGACGCCCTCACTGTGAAGATCATCGACGTCGATCTCGCGCGCCGTCGTATCGCCCTGTCACATGTCCAGGCTCTTACCTCTGCTGGGGAAGGCCGGCCGTGCGGCTGACGGCGAGAGGAATCCGGCGCAGACCCCGAGTGCACCTGATTACGCAGACCTACTTGTCACTTCCCGGCAGCTGCGGGCTCGGCAGGCAGTTCGAGCGGTCGTGCAGAAGTCTCACCCCGCGCGGCACGGATGCGGTGAGGCCGCGACGGCCGTTGGCCGTACTGCCCGGCGCCGCCTGAAGCCGGCCGGCCCCATGAAGGTAGGTTGATCACCAGCTTGCTGAAGGCCCTGGGGAGGAGCTGCTGTGACAGAGGTCGAGATCCCGGGGCCTGAGCCCGACTGGCAGCCGGCCACGCAGCCGCCCTACGGCACCGGCAAGAACCCCGCCTATCAGTACAGCATCTGGGAACACTCCGCTCCGCTGTTCCAGATGATCGGAGTGCTGGCGTTGTCGGTGCAGCCGGTCGCCCAGCGGCTGCGTCTGCATGTAGAGCGGTCCTGGGACGGGTTGGACGAACTCGACGTCGTCCTGTTCCGGCTGGACGGGTTCAGTTTCGCGATCAGCAAGCACGACGGCAATCCGCTCGGCGTCTCGTACGTCTGGCTCACCCAGCCGCACGAGCAGGCCGGCATGGCCCTGGACACGCTCCTGGCAGTGGTCGGGATCGACGAGGAGGCCGTCACATTCCGCGGAGACCCTCGCGAAGATCCAGTAGAACAGACCGCCACCGCACGGGATGCCGGCTCTCCCGACGGAGTCTCCGGCACCACCTTGCCGACCTCGTTGTGGGCGAGGTTCCGGCGCGCGATCGGCACGACATCACCCACCCCGTAGTCACCCTCGACGCTTGACAACGGTCATCGGGAATCGGTCACATGTACTGCAGCGGAGCGCGGCAGCCCGCCCGCAAGGAGAGAGGCGCACTCCCAGGAGAAGCGGGAGCGTAGCCCGTCGCTAGGCTCCGGCACCATGACCAGTGATCACGGATTCACCTGCACGTGTTGCGGGGCCCACCACTCCGACGTGCCGATGAACTACACAGCCGAAGCCCCGGCCGTGTGGGATCCGGCCTTCGCCGAGGCCGACGACTGCCTGCTGTCCTCGGACCAGTGCGTCATCCACGGGCAGTACTACTTCGTCAAAGGCATGATCGAGATACCGGTCATCGGCAGCGGCGAGACGTTCTCCTGGGGCGTGTGGGTCTCGCTCAGCCGTGAGAGCTTCTCCCGGGCCGCAGATCTGTGGGACACCCCCGGCCGCGAGGCCGAGGAGCCGTACTTCGGCTGGCTCACCACCGACCTGCCGGTCTATCCGGCCACGACCCTCAACCTGAAGACGCACGTCCACACGCGCCCCGTCGGTGAGCGCCCCTTCGTGGAGCTCGAACCCACAGACCACCCTCTCGCCGTCGAACAGCGCACGGGGATCACCCTGGACCGCGTACGGGAGATCGCCGCGGCCGTACTCCACCCTGGAGACGGCGAGCAGCAGTGACGGCTGACAAGCCGGAATCGCCAAACCCCGGTCGCGCCCGCCGGCTGAGCCGCAGGGGCGGTCCGCGCATCCTGGAGGCCGGCTGCCCCGAGTGGACGTCCGAAGGGGGCTGGTCGTTCCCGGCGGGGGACTGCAGGGTGTCCATGGCCTACGGATTCATGATCGGTCCCGACGGGGCCTTCGGGATCGATGCCCTCCGCTGGACGCCCCTGCATGCGAGTACGGACGACTGGGTGGAATCCCTGGCGCTCGCCGCGCCCGCCCGGCGCTGGGCCAAGACCTGTTGGCGCCATTCGCCGACGGAGGCGTTCACCGTGGTGCCGAGCCGGTCGATCCGGCGGCGCGGCGCCGGGTCTCCTCGAGATGGATGTTGATGTAGCGGACGAGGCTCAGCGGGTCCTGGGGGTTGTCGGCCTGGAAGGTGATGCGGCGCAGCAGGCCGACTCCGTCGAGTGCGATGCCCTCGCGGGCGAGGACGAAGACGAGGGCGAGGAAGGCGGAGCGGGCGTTGCCGTCGTCGAAGGGGTGGAAGAAGCAGATGTCGAGATAGACGCGGGCGGCGCGGGCGGTCAGGCCGAGAGGTCGGCCGGCGTCGGATGCGCTCTCGGCCAGGCATGTGTCGAAGCGGGCACGTGTGTCCGGTCCGATGCCGTAGCGCTCTCTGCTTCCCTTGGCGAAGGCGGGCAGGCTGCGGAACCGCGGCGGCTGCGGAGTGCCGAGAAGGTGCTGCTGCCAGCTGCTGAGCACTGCGAAGTCGAGCCGCGCCCCGCGTGCCGCGTCGGCTCGGAGCGACTCCAGGGCGGTGAGCAGGCCCTCGGCCCGGGCGGAGTCGATGGCGCCGTCGAAGGCCCGGATGTCCTCTGCCGCGCCGTCGCGGAGGGGCACCACCGGTCCGTCCGCGCCGCTGTCCGGGATCTCCTGCCACGGCACCGACTCGCGTACCGCGAGCCAGCGCTGCAGATGGTCCGGAGCCGGTATGTCCGATCCTGGTCCGCCGACGCCCGGATGCAAGGAGAGCGCCAGCTTCTCCGCGATGTCGTCGACCAGCACCGAATCGGGGCCGGTCCAGCTGCGGAAACGTCCACCGATCGCCGCGTCCACCAGCCCCCGCGCCACATCGGGCGCGACTCCCCACCGGCTGAGGAACCAGGTAAGCACCTGGTGGCAGTGGCCATGCCAGCCGCTGCCGCACCCGGTGCGGTCGACGACCTGCAGGATCAGATTCCGCGCCGCGCGCTCCCACAGGATCCGCTGGTCTTCGATGTCGGTCAGGTCCAGCGGGTACGCCTCGAACCAGCCGGCGAGGTCCTCCAGCCACTCGCGCCACTCGCACAAAGCGGCCTCGACACGGGCCAGTGTCTCTTCAGCCGTGGTGACCGAGTCCCGCGGGCAGCACCAGTTCCCTACCGGTCCGCCGTCGAAATCACCCTCGTCGTGCGACCAGCGCCACCCGACGGTCCAGCGGCCGTAGCGCTGGACGAGGGCGTACGACATGGCGTCGGCCCAGGACTTGGCCACGCCACTGCTCCAGGCGCTCATCGCGGGATCCCCGAAGGGGACGTCCGGGCGGATGGGGACACACTGGGCCGGGCCGAGCGAGAGCACGGTCCGCGCTACGGACGCGCCGTCGAACGCATGACGGGCGGGGTCCACCTCGTCCCAGCTCAGGCGGCCAGGTGCCAACTCAACGATCACCGCGCAAGCCTGCCACGCCCACCCGGCGCAGGTTCAAGTCGTTTTCCCCGGATCAGGAACGTGACGGGCAGGCCTGTGTTTGCTCCGCTCAATCGCGTAGCCCGGAGAAGTTCGAGAACCAGCCGTACTCGGTCCCTAGCCTCTTCGTCCGAACCGACTCCTCGTGCCGACACCGTCTGTGCCGCGGCCAACTGGGCGGGCCCCGCCACCGTCCACCTGCTCTCCCCGGCTGGGCACCCGGCCGCCGCCACCGGCGACCTCGCGTCGTTCTGGCACGAGGGCCACCGCGCCGTGCGGGCGGGCTCCGCGGGCGCTACCCCCGCCACCCGTGGCCGGAGGACCCGGCTGCGGCCGAGCCGGCCCGGCGGCTCAACACGCCCAACTGGGAAGCGCCAGGGACAGCTTTCGGGGTCAGCCGCCACCCGAGCCGGCCGAGGCCGAACCGCCGGAAGTCCAGCCGGAGTTGTGCTGCGTCGGCCGATCGCGCGTGCTGCGCTCGGTGCGCAGCGCCACCACGACCCCAGCCGGGCCGAGCAGGGCCTTCAGCGCGTCGGCGAGCGGCTGCGGGTCGCCGTCGAGCGGGAGCGCGAGCTGCTCCCGGACGCCCAGCAGGACGAGTTCCAGCTCGAGCGTGGAGACGGCCGGCTTGTAGTCCCCCTGGTACGGCTCCACCACCTTGTGCGTCAGCCGCACCTGGCGCAGGGTCTTGACGGGCAGCCAGTCGTCCGGCCCGGCGCCCCGGACCAACCGCAGGGACGCGGGCTCCCCGGCCGGCGCGAACTCCACCCGCAGGATGTCCCGGGCCCGGGAAGAGGCGTGCGCCAGCCAGCCGATCAGGTACTCCAGCCCGGCGATCACCCCCACCACCACGAACACGGTCGACGCCCGCGCCCCGGCCATCGCCATACCGAACGCGACGAGCAGGGTCAGCACGCCCAGAGCGAGCGGAGTCAACAGCGCCGGCCCCGCCGAGGTCAGCACGTTCCACACCGGCCCGGCCGGGCCGACGCGCAGGACCAGATCCGTCGAGTCGGGGCCTTGTCTCAGCAAGGGATCGGTGGCCATGCCTCCAGCGTAGGACCGGTCCGCAAGAGCGCCTCGACCATATCCGACCAATGGAGCACGACATCTGACGGCCCGTAGCCCACAGCCGGCGGGCGGGCGCGGGCCGGAATCGCCCTCGGGTCCGTCGCTGTGGTCGTGCCGGTCGGTGTCGTCATGCGGGGCGTCTGGGTCCTCGGCAACATCTGAGCCCGCGCCGCGCCCGGTGTGGGTGGTTGGCGCCCGTCGCGTCGTGGCCTCGGCACGGCGGGTGTGAACTACAGAGACGCGCGGGGCGCCCGGGCGGGAAGCGGGGCGGGGATCGCGACCGCTGGGGATGGGACGGCCATCGTCCGGGGCTGCGTGGCCTGCCCGGAGGGGATGGTCACCGAGAGGCGGGCGGCGTGGGTGTCGGCCGCCCGCGCCAGGGCTTGCAGGACCTGGAGGTCGCCCGGAGCGAAGCGGCCTGATCTGGCGGCCGCGGCCTGGAGGGCCTTGGCGCGCTCGGCGACGTCGCCGTACGGGCCGGCCGCCCGGCCGGGGGTGCTGTTGTGCGGCGGGAGTTGCTGCCAGGCGTCACGGAACGCCGTGACCCTGCGGTGGCCGGAACCGACGACGTCCTGGCCCATGGTGGTGACGGTCCACGCCTGGAAGTACGACGTCACTTCCTGCGCTGCCCGGACGGCGTCGGCGCGGGTGGCGTACGGGCGGCTGGTTGCCGGGCTGGAGGTGGAGTGGGCTCGGCTGCCGCGGCGGTGCTGTAAGTGAGGGCGGCGTCGGAGAGCTTCAGGAGGGCGTCGGCGGTGGGGAGGTCGCCCTGGAGGCGGGTCGCCAGTGAAGACGCGTATGCGGAGATCGCATCGCAGGCGCGGATCGACGCCGTCTTCCAGAGGCCTTGGAAGCGGAAGTCGGCGCGCAGGGCGTCCCAGTGGGAGCCAGGGTGACCGACTGGAAGACGGGTTCATCCCCGGGTGCGCGGGGAGCAGGGTTACTGGCCTGCCACTTTAAGTGGGAGAGGCAACGGTATGAAGCACTTCCGCCAGAACCGGCAATCCGGTAAATCACCTAGTACTCCAGTCGTAGATCGTGATCTTTGTGGTTATTGAGTGACCTGCTGTTGGTAGTGGCAGGCCCGTGCCCGGGCTTGATGGCGTCGTCGCCACTCGGACCAGCGGAGTCTGTGCATGACGGTGTGGACGGTCTGGGCGACGAGCGTGATGAACAGATGCTGGATCTCATTGCAGGTCAGCGGGATCAGGCCGTCCGGAGCTTGTTCTTGAGCACGTTCGTTGGCGGTGGCCGCGGCGAGGAATGCGTGCGCGACCATCGCGAGCGTGACCCAGCGGTGCCAGGACGTCCACCGCCTGACCTGGTGTTCGTCCAGTCCGGCGAGACCCTTGCTGGATTGGAAGGTTTCCTCGACCGTCCACCTGCGCCCGGCAACTTTCACAAGGGTGGACAGTGGCACCCGGGCCGCCGAGTAGCACCGGTAGAAGGCGAGTTCACCGGTTCGCCGGTTCCGGCGGACGAGCAGATGGCGGTGGCCGGGCCGGTCGTCGGCGATGTCGGCCAGGGCCCAGTCGTAGATGCGGTGTCCCTTGGCTCCGGTGCCGGGGGAGAGCTTCTGCCAAGCCCGTTTCGGCAGCATCCTGACCAGCGCGTCAGCGCGGAACTTGCCTGCGCGCGTGGTGATCTGATGGTCGCAGGCGACAGCGAGGACATAGCCGACCTCGCGCCCCTCCAGCGCGGTCCGAAGGTGCGGGTTGCTTCCGTAGACCTCGTCACCAGCCACCCAGGACGCGGGTACGCCGGCGTCCAGCGCACGGCTGATCATGCGGGCAGCGAGCGCGGGTTTCGTGGCGAAGCCGACGGCGTCCGGCATCCCGGCCTGTCTGCAGCGGGCCGCATCCTCGGACCAGGAGCGCGGGACATACAGTTCCCGGTCGATCGCCGCATGCCCACGAGGGGTGGAGTAGACGAGGTAGACAGCGACCTGGCTGTTCTCGATGCGTCCGGCAGTGCCGGTGTACTGGCGCTGCACACCCACCGTGGCGATGCCCTTCTTCAGGTCGCCAGTCTCATCGACGACCAGCACCGCGTCGTCGTGGTGCAACTGCTCGACAACGAATCCGCGGACGTCATCGCGGACCGCCTCGGCATCCCACCTGGCCCTCGACAACAGATGCTGCAGGCCATCCGGGGATGAGTCACCCGCGTGCTCGGCGAGCGTCCAGCAATTCTTGCGTGGCAGGTCCGACAGCAACCCGAGCACCAGCGCCCTCGCCCGGCGCCGCGGTTCCACCCAGGCGAACCGCCCCGCGATGCGGCTCATCAACACCTCGAACATGTCCTGCCAGCTGGCAAGATCTATGCTGTGACCCGCGGCCACTGCCTGATCATCTGTCTTCACACATCGATGATCACCAGTGGCCACATCCGTTCCCGGACCAGCCCCGACCAGCAAGATCAGGATCTGGGCCTGAGCACCAGTTCTGGAGTTGAATCGGCCGATGGACATGTTCTCCCGAGAGATCCGCATACCCCTCAACGAGGCCGTCGCAGTCCTGCAGGACCTCAACGAGTTCGTGGTTTCCCTCGACCGGCTCAGATCCCGCCAGGCATCCGGAACCGCTGACGAGTACACCGTCGGCAAATTCATCGATGACTGGGATGTCCTTCGACGATTGGCACGCGCGCGACACGCCATCAGCGTGGCGCTGGATGAGCAACTGAGCGAGGAAGAGAACGCCGAGCTCGACGCCCTGTGCGAACAGGGCCGCTTCTACACGGACAGCGTCGGCTACCCCTCCCCCGACCAGTCCAGCTGATACGGCAAGCGCACCAGGTCTCACCGTTTGAGACGGGAACCAGCCCGACCTGACTTGGCATCCCACCAACAAGATCACGATCTACGGCTGGAGTACTAGTCTTCGACGACTCGCGCGAGTCCGCCGAGTGGTCATCGCAGTGAAACCCCCTCGCTGTCGGCGCCTGTTCCAGGGAACACTGCGGCCATGGAGTTCCTCTGCTACCACCGTGACCGCACCGGCTCCCTGTCGCTCCGCTACGAACTGAACGATGCGCACTTGTCCTACATGGACGGATTCGCGGAGGAGATGATCGCCCGAGGGCCGACCTTCGCTGACGACGGCGAGACCCTCACCGGCAGCGTGCACATCCTCGACCTGCCCGATCCCGCTGCCGCCCGCGAGTTCGCCTTCGACGAGCCGAACTACCAGGCCGGCGCCTACCGGGACGTACTCGTGCGACGGTGGCGCAATGCCCTGGGGCGCACCATGTGGGACTTCCCCGGTGGCCGGACCGGAGGCCACCGATACCTGGTGCTCGGCCTCGGCACAGGAGAGGCCGCCGACCTCGCGCTGCCGCCCGAGCCAAGGGAGCTGATCGCCTACGGACCGCTGCTGTCCGACGATGGCACTCTCTGGCTGGGCACGGCTGCGTTGCTCCGGGCCCCGGACCCGGACACCGCACGCGCCATCCTCACACACGACCTGTACGCCGACATCGAGGTGCACAACTGGGAGTTCGGCGGGCGGCCGTCATGAACGCGGGCGCCCACCGATGCCATCGCCGGGGCATCGCGCTCTGTAGAAGAAGTGGCTGCCAGTGGGGAATTGAAGTGGCCACAATGGGGAGCTGAAGTTGCCACGGACGGGGAAATCCAACTGGCCGCTATCAGCCGTCGCCACCCGCACGCGGAGCCGGGCCGATGACCCGCGCCGTGCTGCGTTACGTCCCCCATACGATCCGGCACGCCCCGTCCGCGCGGAGGCGCTGCCCGAAAGGCGCTACCCGAGGAACGGAGCGAGCGCCTTGGCCGTGGCTGAGCACTTGAGGTAGGAGGCTGCCTGGTGGAAGCTGAAGGCGCCGATCCCCGACGACAGGTTCGAGTCGACGTCGTCGAAGTGCTTGGTGAGAGGTTGAGGGATGGCGACCAGGTCCCCCGGGTCGGCGATGTTGATCCAATGCCCCACCGTGTGCGGCCGTACTCCCTTGCCGGACCTGGGCGTGTGCTGGAGGTGCGGAAAGACGATGTCCGGCATGGCCAGCGGCGACCCGATGGTGAGCAGCACGTCGACCTTGTGGGCGTGCTGCCAGAGCGTGTCGTAGGCGACGACCGAGCCCAGCGAGTGGGCGATCAGAACCGTGGGCGACTCCTTGGCGATGGCGTCCGCCAGCCGCCGTTGCACCGTCTGGCGGGCGGGGGAGTGCAGGTAGGCGACGAGTTCGGGGAAGAAGGAGCCCACGAACCTGCGGACGAGTTTGCTGTCCAGCCCCTTGCGCTGGGCGACGGCGTCCGCGACCCAGCGGACGGGCGTCAGGACCCGGCCCTGCGCCTTGTTCAGGTCGAGGCCGTGCGCTTCACCCCATCGGCGCGCGGCGTCAGCGGCCTCGGGGGAGAGGTGGTCGAGGTCGTCGGTGGCGCCTTGGGCGGCGGGACCGGTAGGACGCAGCAGGTCCGCGTAGTACACCAGGCGCATGTCCACGGCATCCACGGGGACGGGCAGCTCCCGGTTGAGGGCCTTGTGCCAGACCGCGCCGAGGCGGGCGGCGGCCGCATCGGGGGTGCGCGCCGGGTCGTACTGGTTGACGCCGTGGATGGCGAGAATACGGGTCATCGGCTTCCTTCTGCTCGGTGTTCCGGCTGGGTCGGCCGGCTTGACGGGGCGAACACGGAGACCTCGCGCCCGTAGCCGATGGCCAGGACGCCGTCGGCGTGGGCGACGGTCTGGACGTAATCCGGGAGGTCGATGCGGTCGAGCTGGGCTCCGGTCGAGGTCTCCCAGATGCGGACGGTGCCGTCGGCGCTGCCCGAGACCAGGGCGTCCACGTGACCGACCCGGGAGAAGGCGAGTGAGCGCACGGAGCCCGTGTGGCCCAGCAGGGTGCGCAGCGCCCTGCCGTCCGCCAAGCGGTTCAGGGTGATCCGGCCGCTTTCGTCGCCTGCCGCGGTGACCGGCTCACCGGCGACCGATCCGATCGCCACCGCCTTGACGGGTGTCCCGAAGCGGTGGCTGTGCAACAGGCGCCCGGTGCGCAGGAGCATGGTCCGGCAGGTGCCGTCGTACGTTCCGCTGAAGACCACCGGTCCGTCTGAGGTCTCTGCGACGGCCAGTGCGGACACTCCGGCGTCCCTGCCACGCCCGGGCGGGGCGAGCAGCCGTGGTTCCTCACCAGTGCCCGGATACCAGACGGCCAGCGCGCCGTCGTTCCTGCCTGCGACCACCTCGAACCGGAACGGGTACGGGGCGAGGATGGCCAGCGTGGTGATTGCGCTGGGGCCGGGGTCCGTGCTTTCCCTCGGCTCCGACACGCCGTACTCCCACAGATGCAGCCGGCCCTCCTCGCCGCCCGCCGCGATCCAGGTGAACCCGCTGTGCGTGAGGACGCCGGCGGCCTGGAGAGGCTGCCCGTCCGGATCCGTGAACTCCCGTACGTTCTCGCCGGTGTCCGCGTCGAGCACCCGGATGGCTGCGTCGCGGCAGGAGGTGACGGCGTACAGCCGGCCGTCGATGCGGTGGAGGCCGAGGGTGCGGACCCAGTTCGGATGTTCGCCGGGAAGCCGACCCGTCCGGCGGTTGCGCAGGTCCCAGGTGCGCACGGTCCGGTCCTTCGACACGGTCACCGCCACCGGACGGGTGCCGGACAGTCCGGACAGGGCCGGCGCGACGCGGGTGACCCCACTGGTGTGGCCGGCGAGGACGTCCCGCAGTGCGCCCGTCTCCGCATCCCAGGAGCGGACCGTGTCGTCCTCCGAGGCGGTCAGCAGCACGAGGCGGCCGTCCACGGTCGTGGTCACGAGATCGGTGACGGCGCCGGCGTGCGCGCGTTCCTCGCGCAGCAGCCCGCCGGAGTCGAGGTCCCAGGTGCGCAGCATGCCGTCCCGGTGGCCCGCGACAGCCCGCCAGCCATGCGCTGACGGGTGGATCTCGATGGAGTCGACCTCGTTGCGCACCCCTCGGGCCGGTCGGCCCTCGGTGACGGCCGGGTGGAGCAGGGAGTGGACGAGCAGGCCGCTGTGTGCGTGGAAGGCCGTACAGGCTCCGCTCGCGTGGCCGACGACCGCCACGGTCTGGCCGGCGATGTCACGGGTGGCGAGGGCGGTGATCCGGTCCGCCGCGTCGCCAGTGCGGCGCAGCACGTCCCGGTACCGGAGCCCGCCGCCGGGCAGGGCGAAGGCGCTGACGTAGCTGCCCTCGGTAACGGCGAGCGCGAAGCGGCTGTTCCCTTCGCGGCAGGCGGCCACGAACCGCACCCGCTGTCCTGCGGCCCGCACCGGCCGGGGAGGTTCCGATTCCGCATGCAGGTCGGCCACGTACGGGAAGGTCTCGGTGGCCATGGCGATCAGACCGGAGTCGTCGATGGCGAGCTGCCTGACGGGGGATCCCACGGACACCGAGCCCATCAGACTGCCGGTCGACAGATCCCACCGGGTGACCCGCTCGCCGCCGGTCACCAGGACCGGCCGGCCGTCGAGAAGGGTGGAGACGAGGCTGGTGACCGGCGAGCCGTGGAGCAGCACGTGCCGGGTCCGGCCGGTGGTGAGGTCCCAGATCCGAACCGTGCGGTCCTTGCTGCCCGTTGCCGCCACCAGACGGCCGGCGACCTCGGTCACGGTCAGGGCGGTGATGGCCTCGGCGTGGCCGGTCATGGTGGCGCCGGCCGATGCGGAGACGTTGGTGGCGCTCGACCACACGCAGTGCCACGGAAGCACGCGGCCGCCCGGCAGGCGTTCCATGCTCGCCGCCAGCTCCCGGTGGCCGAGGCGCAGGGCGTCCAGGGCGAGGATCTGACGTCGCGCTCCTGGATCCACCCGCTGATGCCAGCTGACGGAGGCGCAGTACACGTCGAGCAGCTCCTGGATGAAGCCCCCGTACACGTCCCGGAAGGGGGAGAGTGCCGAGGTGACGGACCTCGGGTCTGCGTTCACGAGGTACTCGCCGTCGGAGAGGAGTTCGCCGAGCAGGTCGCCGCCCACCCGGGCCGCGTGCTCGGCGGCATGCCGCCGCAGGTAGGGATCGGCGAGGTCCCAGCGCCGGCCGGTGCCGTAGCGCGGCAGGCTGGACAGCAGCCGCCGGAAGACGGCCTCTTCGTCCCCGGTCATGACGCCGTCACCGGGCCCGCACCCGGTCCTCCCTCGCACTGGTCGGCGAGCAACCCGGCCAGCGGGCCGGGTCCGCCGCGCGGGCGGCTCCGCAGATGGTCCACCAGCTCCTGGTGGAAGAGCCGGTAGAGCGTCGTCCCGTGCGTCGGGTCGACGTCGTGCCGGAGGTAGAACGCCACGTGGTCCAGCGCCGAACGGACGTCGGCACGGGTCGGGTGCGCCTTCCGGGGATGGAACTCGGGCGCGACATCGGCGATCCGGTCGGCGGGCATTCCGCTGCCCGCGCTGAAGGCCAGGGCCGCGAGGACCGGGCGTGCCCACGGATGGGTGCGCTCCTCGCTCAGCTGTGTCTCCATCAGGGCGGCGAAGGTCAGGGGCAGTCCGCTGAGCGCGCGCTCGAGCTCCGCCTTGGTGACCGGGGCCGCGGCCTCGAGGTACCGGACGGACAGCTGGGCCTTGAGGAACTCTCCCCCTGCGGCGTGGCGCTCGATGTGTTCGGCCGCGCCCTCGGCGACCATGCGCCGCTCCTTCCCGCGGGTGAGGTAGGTGTCCGTATCACTGAGCATCTCGTTGATGTAATCGCTCAGGGCCTCCCTGAGCCCGGCCCGGTCGACGGCGTCCAGATTGACCAGCAACTGGCGGGCGTCACCAGCAGCCTCCGCCAGCTGGGGAAGCTTGTCCCAATAGGGACGTACACCCACCAGGAGCTGGCATGCCCGCCGCCGGCCACCGCCCCGGTCCTCCCGGTTCGCCAACGGCAACAGCAGCTCCACACTGATCTGGACGCTCTCCATGGCTTCGTCCAGGGCATCCACCACGATCAGAGGTTCCTCCGCCAGCCCGGCGACCGCATCGACCAGTTTCTGAGCGGTCCAGCCTTCCGGCGGCAGCGGAAGGTCGAGCTGGGCGGCGACCGTGTCGACGACCTGGCTCAGAACCATGCCCCGCGCGTGCACCGCGGCCACTCGGGACCGGGGATCGGGACGGAGCTTCTGCGGGATGCTCTGCATGACCGGCCTGAGTCCCTTGACCAGCTGCGGGTGGGCACAGCAGACCACGACGCCCAGCAGCGCGGACTTGCCCACCCCGGGACTCCCGGTGACGACGCAGAGCGTCGCACCCTCCTCCGCGCCCTCCTCGAGCCAGGCGCGGATCCGTTCCAGCTCCGCTTCACGACCCTTGAAGTGGCAGGTCGACTGGGCCTGCTGCGCGGTGTCGCGCCCGGACGCTCGTGACATGTAGTGATCCACATCGAGCGAGGGATGCACACTGCCGACGATGAAATCCTGCAGGTCCCAGTAGTTCTTCAGCTTCAGGACCGCTGAGAGGTCCTCGCGGAACCACGGGTTGGGCAGGAACTCGGTCGCGAGCCCGTACAGGTCGCTGGAGACGACCTCCTGCACCGGATGGCCCGCGTCCGTGGACAGCTGTTGCACCCGTTTGTGCACCGCGTCCTTGAACCAGGTGAGACGAACGAAGCGCTCGCTCGGGTGGATCTCACTGTGGCCCTGAGCCAGGCCTTTGAGGACGTCGCTGACCGCCTGGGAGAAACGTCCTTCCCATGCCTGCTCGTCGGACGGGCAGGCCGCGATGACGAACGCACGACGGTCCGGGAAAGTGATCTCCCTGGTCCAATCGATGCCCACCCCGCTGTGGCAGACATCGAGCAGCAGCAGGATGCGCCCGAAGCCCATGTCCACCTTGGTGAGGAAGTCGTGGATCCGGAAGACTGACTGAGCGACGAGCCGGTGGTCCGAAGGCAGTGAGTCCGTGGCCACGACACACAGGTCCTTCGCTCCCCTCAGGATGAAGCCGTGGCTGAGGACGTGGACGATCGCATCCCCGCCCTCCGTGATGTCGCTCAGCAACCGCTCCATGCGACGGGCGACCGCCGAGTGGTCCGGGTTGTGCAAATGGTCCGGAGGACCCGCCAGGACTCCCGACAAGCGCTCGGCAACGAGTCCACCGAGGTGCTCGGCGAACTTGAGCTCTTCCCAGGTCGACCGTTCCTGTGGGTCTTCCTGGTCGTCGTCCTCACTGTCCTCGCCAGTGTGCGCAAGTTGGAACTTGGACATCGAAAGGACCACGGCAAGGTCCTCGGCCTTCCCCGGTAAGTCGTCCCCAGCCACGCTTCACACCTTTGCCGCCTCGCCCGTGATCGCCGCAGAACAGGCTAGGAGACGGAGTGATGGCCGGAAGGGGAATTCGGAGATTTCCTCCTCGATCGGGTCCGCTTGGCCGCGGCCTTGCGGATCACTTCTGCCGGGGCCGCCCGGACAAGACCCGACAGGGTGCATCGCCGCCGATCGCCCGGCACGACGGCCGCGGCACTGCGGCCGGCCCGGGTCGGCCGTGTTCCTCTTTGCGCTCGTCAGCTCGGGTTGAGCGGGTAGACGCCCGTGCCCTCGTACGCCTCGGGGGTCAGGGAGAGCACGGTGACCGGCTCTCCCGATTTCGCGGCCTGCCACGCGATGGCCGCGGGGTGGGTGACCGGCCAGTCGGTGGCGGGCCAGGATGCCGCGTCCAGGGCGTGGTCCGCGGTGAAGGCGACGGTCTCGGCGAAGCGCAGGCGGGCGGCGTGGGTGCCGGCGCCCGGTACCGCGCGTTCGGCGGCCAGGATGGACAGGGCCGGGGATGAGGACGCGGCCGGTGCCCCGGGAGGATTCGATGTACAGGCCGGTGAAGAACGGGTCGGCCTGGTGGAGTGCGACGAGCGCGGTGTGGTCGAAGACTGCGGTCAGGCTCACGCGGCGGCGCCGCCCCGTGGGCCCGGATCTTGTCCCAGGCGGACTGCCCGGTCTGCTGGAGCTGGTCGGTGTACTCCAGCCCTAGCTCGGCCGCCGCCTCGAGTGCCCGCTGCTCCTGCTCGGCCCGGGTCGGCCGGCTCTGGGCGAGCTCCTCCAGGGGCTCGGTGATCGTCGTACCGCGCTCCTGCGCGAGGAGGCGAAGCCGGTCACGGGTCGCCTCGGTTGCCTTGATGCTCGTGGGCTTGCTGCTCATGGAGCGATTCCACCGCTGGTAGAACCCTGTCGTCACGGGGTGCCGCCGGGCTTCGTGCATCCCAATCCGCGGCACGGGCCACGGTGCCCACAACGAGGGCGACGAGTCACCTGCCCACATACCGACGTACAGGCGTCGGAACTTTCGGAACCCACCCCTTGCGCCTCCGAAGCCCGCCGACCCTCACCGGGTGAAACGTCGCACGGGTACGCACAACGACAGAGGGCCCCGGTGGACTCTTGAGTTCTAGTGGTCGTTGCAACACCCCAGCTCAGGGGACGCGATGGCCGTCGATCACGGCAAGCAGCGCAAGCGCGGGGGACATGCTCCGCAGGTCCAGAAGCGGGAGGAATACTTCCGACTTGTGGATCAAGGAGTGACGTTTGCAGAGGCCAGCAGCATCGTCGGGATCAATCTGCGTACCGGCAAGCGCTGGCGTAACGGCCGTCATGCGTCCGGCAACCGGAAGGCGGTGCCACCCATCCAAGCGGTGGCACCGCCTTCCGTGCGGTCCAGGTATCTGTGCGAGGCCGAGCGCATCCACATAGCCGACCGGTTCCGCGAGAAGGCTGCGGTCCGTGCCATCGCCGCCGAACTGGGCCGCAGCCCGTCCACCGTCAGCCGGGAGATCCGACGCAACGGTATGCGGCTGCGCGCGGAATCCTCGCAGTGGGCCTACCGCCCGCATGCCGCTCAGGCACGTGCGGACGCCCGCCGGCCCCGCCCCAAGCCCGGGAAGATCGGCCGGAACCCCGAGCTGCGGGACTTCATACAGCACCGCCTGGCCGACAGGTGGAGCCCGGAGCAGATCGGGCAGGAACTGCGCAGGCGCTTCCCCGACCGGCCGGAGATGCACGTGGTCCACGAGACGATCTACCAGGCCCTCTACGTCCAGGGCCGCGGAGAGTTGCGCCGCGAGCTGGTCCGCGCCCTGCGCACGGGACGGGCCGTGCGTAAGCCGCAGCGACGCGCGGCGGCCCGCACACCGCGCTTCTCTCACCCCATGGTGATGATCAGCGAACGGCCCGCCGAGGCCACCGACCGGGCGGTCCCCGGCCATTGGGAAGGCGATCTGATCGTCGGACGCGAGAACCGTTCGGCCATCGCCACCCTGGTCGAACGCTCCACCCGCTACCTGATGCTCGTCCACCTGCCCGACGACCACAGCGCGCCCGCCGTCCGTGACGCCCTGACGGAGACCGTCAAAACCCTGCCGCCCCACCTCAAGCGCTCACTCACCTGGGACCAGGGCTCCGAAATGGGTGCCCACCACGCCTTCACCGTCGCCACCGACGTCCCGGTCTACTTCTGCGACCCGGCCAGCCCCTGGCAGCGCGGCTCGAACGAGAACACCAACGGCCTGCTGCGGCAGTACTTCCCCAAAGGCACCGACCTGTCCGTCCACACCCGCGAACACCTGGACGCCGTCGCCGCCGAACTCAACAGCCGCCCACGCAAAACGCTCGACTGGGAAACCCCAGCCGAGCGCCTCGCTAAGCTCCTGGCCACAGCCAGTTGATCACCGTGTTGCGACGACTCCTACAATCCGCCCATTTCACCAGGGCCCTCTGCCGTTGACGATCAAGCACTGAGCGCCAACAGCGGTACGAGCGGCAGCGCCACCCGAAGCCGTAACCCTGGGCGGCGCCGGGAGCCACGGCTTCGAGGCGGCGTCGACGACGCCTCAGCTGCCGGTGGGCGCGTTCCAGTCGACCAGCTGGACGATGACGCCATTGGGGTCGCGGACCTGGAAGGCTCGCTCGCCCCATTCCTCGTCGGTCAGCGGCATGGTGATCGCGACACCTTCGGCACGCAGGCGCGCCAGCTCGCCTTCGAGGTCCTCGACGACGAAGGCGAGGATGAGCCCGGCGGCGCGGTCGTCGCGCTGGTCCGCCGGGAGGCTTTCAAGCCCTCGCCGCAAGAAGATGACGTTCATGCCGGCGTCGTCGCGCGTCAGGGACGCGAAACCGTCAGCGGCCATCTCCTCCCGGAACCCGAAGTGCTTGACGAGGAAGGCGCTGGATGCGGGGACGTCGTCGACGTTGAGCGACACGGCACTAGAGGTGATCTTCATCGAAATCCTCCTGGTATCACACTGAGCGTCTTCTCTGTACGGAGTACAATGTACATTGTACAGAGTTGAGATGCGCAAGGATGATCCCCATGCCGGCAGAACGAACCAGCTCGGGCGACCCAACCCACACCCTGCGGCTCCTGTGGCGCGACTCCTCCCCGCCCTCATCCGGCAGCCGCCGAGGACCACGACGGGGGCTGAGCATCGACGCGGTGGTCGAGGCCGCCACCGCCATCGCGGACGCCGAGGACCTGGAAGCGGTGACCATGCGCCGAGTGGCCAAGGAATTGGGCGTGGTGCCGATGACGCTGTACACCTACGTCCCCGGCAAGGCCGAGCTCCTCGACCTGATGCTCGATGCTGCATACGCCCGCATGCCCCGCACCGACACCACCGGGCAGCCCTGGCGCCGACGCGTCACCGCGATCGCCGAGGAGAACAAAGCCCTCTTCGAACGACACCCATGGGCCGCGGCCGTCTCCACCGTCAGACCTCCGCTGGGGCCGGGGCTGATGGCGAAGTACGAGCACGAACTGTCCGGGCTCGACGGCCTCGGCCTCAGCGACGTCGAGATGGACGACTGCCTGACCCACCTGCTCACCTTCGTACAGGCATCAGCCCGCGCCGCTGCCGCTACCCGCGCCGCCCAGCAGGACAGCGCCCTGAACGAGCAACAGTGGTGGGAGCTGAACGCCCCGCTCCTCGCCCGCGTCCTCGACGAGAACGCCTACCCCACTGCCGTCCGCGTCGGCGCAGCCGCCGGCGCCGCGCACAACAGTGCCTACGATCCCGCCCACGCCTACGCCTTCGGCCTGGAGCGCGTCCTCGACTCCCTCGCCGCCCTGCTCGACGCAGGGGTCAAGGCGAAGACGTCGCCTTCAGCGCAGACATGACGCCGATTGCGCCGGTACGGGCTGGTTTGCGGTGGCCTGGTGTCCGAATCGTGACATGCGAAGACCCCTCGCTGGGGGCTTCGGCGTTCGGGCGCGTGCCGTTGTACCCAGGGTGGGATGGCGCCGGTTGCGAATCCGTTTGGCGGTCCCGTGATCCGGCTGCGGTGTGCGGACCGAGGTCGAGATCCTTCACCGGCCGGAGCATCAGCGGCAAGCGCCCGGCTCTCGAGGCAGCCTCCTCATGATGCGGTGTCAACACACAGCAATCTGGGGGGTCCAGTGCACACCCCCACCACCATCACCGCCCTCACCGCCCTCACCGCCTTCGCCCTCACCGGATGCGGCCCCACCGAGGCAGTCACCACCAAGCCCGACACCAAGGTCAGCACGCCGACCACGGGCACCAGCAGCTCCGCACCTGCTCCCTCTGCGCCCAGCAAGGCGGCCACCGTCGGCGACACCGTCACCCTCAAGGGCAACGGTGACGGCGAACAGCTCGCCGTCACCATCAAGAAGTGGGTCGACCCGGCAGAAGCCGCAGAGGATTTCATGAAGCCCGATGCGGGGAAGCGGTGGGTCGCGGCTCAATTCGAGCTCGTCAACACCGGAACCGCCGTATACAGCGACAGCCCCAGCAACGGCACCCAGGTGGCCGACGACCAGGGCCAGCAGTTCCACTCGACGTTCGGCGAGATCACGGCCGGACCCGCGATGACCAGCTCGGCGAAGGTGTCGCCCGGCTCCAAGGTCCTTGGCTGGATCACCTATGAGGTTCCGAAGGATTCCAAGATCACCAAGGTGTAGTTCACGATGAACTCCGGATTCGCCTCTCAGGCCGGAGAGTGGACCATCCCCTAACCGCAGCGTCCCCGCCGTCCGGCCGGCTCCCTTCCGCAAGGGCGCGTGGTCGATGCCCCGGACGGCGGGCCCCGATGGAGGGGACCGCCATGACGGACCCGCTCCAGACCCTGGTCTGGCTGTGCGTGCGTGCGTTCGGCACGGTGTCGGGACCGGGAAGGCGCGAGTGCTCAACCGACACCGGGAACGGATGGCCCCTCAGGGGGGCAGCGGGGAATGAAACTTCAACGGCTGGTCGAGGCGCAGATCGGCGGCGAGGCCCTCGGCACAGATGCCGAGCACGGTCGCGTAGTCGGCCAATAGGTCCGGGGGGCAGTTCCTCACTGACTTCGGCGCGTCAGGGTGGTGTTGGGGTGTCGAGGGTCGGGCCGGTGCCGGCTGTGAAGCCGTCGAGGGTGTCGGGCCGGTGCTGCAGGCGTTTGGGGCGCCGTCCCCGTCTCGCAGGAGCCTGATTGACCCACCTGGCCCGTCTGCCCGGCCCGCGGGGCTTGTACCGGCGCTGCAGCGGGGGGCTCCGCTCTGGACCAGCCGTAGCCGGAAGGCACTTGGCCGGGGTTCCCGGCCGAGATCAGGGATGGTCGTCAGTCCTCGACCTTGGGCCGCCAGTCAGCGGCCCACGCATCGAGCTGGGCGAGACGTTCGAGAAGGGTCCTGCCCTGTCCGGTGAGCAGGTAACCTTCGCCGGCGTGCTCGACGAGGTCGGCCTGTCCAAGCTCACGAAGCCGGTCTGCCAGGACGCTTGAGGAGACGCCGTCGCATCGCTGCTGGAGCTGCCGGAACGTCGGCGTCGAGTCGTCCCGTAGCTCCCACAGGACTCGCAGCACCCAACGCCGACCCAGGAGGTCGAGCAGCGCCATGATCGGGCGCCCCGTCTGTGAGCCGCGGACCCGTCGGCCCGGAAGGGGTGTTGGTCGCACCATGCACTTCCCTTATTCGCTTCTCTTTCCGAAGCGTCAATGTTAGCGTGCCGTCATGCCTCTAAAATCGAAGCGCTCGCGAATCGAACCTCTCTCGCCGCCGTACGACGAGGAAGCCGGCGCGGCCCTCGAGCTCCTCGGGCATTCGCCTATCCAGCTGTTCCGGGTGTGGGCGCGCCGGCCCGAGCTCGCCCGCTCCATCGCGGGCTGGGGAAGCTACTACTTTTCTCAGCGTTCCGCTCTCACTCTCCGCCAGCGCGAGCTGGTCATCGACCGGACGACCGCGCTCTGTGGCGCCGACTACGAGTGGGCCGTGCACGTCGCGGGCTTCGCCGAGAAGGCGGGACTCGACGCCGCGCAGCTCGCGTCCCTCGCGGCCGGAGGGCCGGCGGACCGCTGCTGGGACGCAACTGACCGTGCGGTGCTTGAAGCCGTCGACGAGCTCCACGCGACCTTCGATCTCTCCGACGACACCTGGGCGAACCTGGTCGCCGTCGCCGATGAAGACGCCGCGCTCGAGCTGGTCTTGGTCTGCGGCTGGTACCACGCCATCTCGTTCGCCGTCAGGGCGCTCCGTCTGCCCCTTGAGCCCGGCACCAAGCCCATCGCCGCGCTGTAATCCGTTGCTGGCTTTCGCGCGCTAGGTTCTGTTGCGAAAGTGGATCTTGTTCGTTCATGATCACGTGTCGTGGGACGTGGAGATCTGACGAATGGCCAGTGGGCCCGGCTTGAGCCGTTGCTGCCGCAGGGCATCAAGCCGGGTCGGCCGCGGGTGTGGACGCGGCGGCAGTTGATAGACGGCATACGGTGGCGGACCCGGACCGGTGCTCCGTGGCGGGACGTGCCTGATCGCTACGGTCCGTGGGACCGGGTCTACGACCTGTTCCGGCGCTGGCAGCGGGACGGCACCTGGGCCCGGATTCTCACCCGGCTCCAGGCCGAGGCCGACGCGAAGGGCCTGATCACCTGGGAGGTCAACGTCGACTCCACCGTTTGCCGAGCCCACCAGCACGCCGCCGGGGCGGCGAAAAGGGGGATCTCCAGAAGGAGCCGCCCGGCGGTGTCTTCCTCGAGCCGGCCGACCACGGCCTCGGACGGTCCCGAGGTGGCCTAACCAGCAAAATCCATCTCGCCGTCGAGCAGGGCCAAAAGCCCCTGTCTGTCGGCGTACACGAACGTGGCCCTGGCAAGATTTTCGTGAAGTCGGGGTGTGCCACCGTGCGCCGGTGACGCTCCGTCACTCGTGGCGGGACTGTCGTCGAGTGTGATGACCTCGTACGGATTGTGTCTCCGCACCTTGATGTGGTGCGGGTGGAGCGGGTGTGGGTGGATGGCGGCGTGGTCCGCGTTGCAGCCTCCACGCGTGAGGCGACGGTGACCTGTCCGGACTCTGGCCGCGGTTCCGTGCGGGTGCACAGTCGCTACTCCCGCACCCTGGCCGACGTCGCTGTCGGTGGGCGTCCGGTGCTGATCGAACTTTCCGTGCGGCGGCTGTTCTGCGACAGCCCGCGCTGCGGCCGGCGAACATTTGCCGAGCAGGTCGACGGACTGACCAAACGCTACCGGCGGCGCAGCCCGCTGCTGCAGCATCTGGTGGAGATGACCGGCGTGCTCCTCGCCGGCCGCGGCGGCGCCCGGCTCCTGCAGATCCTGAAGGTGCCGCTGTCGCGGACGAGCGTCCTGTTCCACCTGATGCGCCTGCCGCTTCCGCCAGCCGCAACCCCGCGGGTCCTGGGCGTGGACGACTTCGCACTGTATGCGGACGTCTACGGCACCCTGCTGGTGGATGCCGAGACCCGGTTGCCGATCGAACTGTGGGAGGGACGCGACGCGGAGCAGGTGACGGCCTGGCTGCGGACGCACCCCGGCGTCGAGGTCGTCTGTCGGGACGGTTCGCTGGTCTACCGCCAGGGCATCACCGAGGGTGCCCCGGAGGCGGTGCAGGTCAGCGACCGCTTTCACCTGTGGCAGGGGCTGTCGAAGCGGGTCGGGGACATCGCCGCCGCCCACCGCGGCTGTCTTCACGCCGCGGTGCCCGAGCCTGAAGCGACACCGTCACAGGCCGAGCCTGTGGGACCGTCCGACCCGGCCGATACCCTGGCGCGGCGCCACGCGAAGCAGCTGTTCGAGTCGGTGCACGCGGTGACCGACACCGGCCGATCGATCAACGCCGTAGCCCGCGAACTGGGCCTGAACCGGCGCACCGTGAGCAAGTACGCCCGGGCAGCCACCTGGCAGGAATGCGTACGAACGACCCGGCCCCGCCGCCCAACCAGCCTCGACCCCTACCTGGACTACCTGAAACAACGCTGGGAAGAAGGCGAGCACAATGCCACGGTGCTGCACCAGGAGCTCCTCACCAAGGGCTACCGCGGCCACTACCAGCGGATCAAGATGGCCGTCGCACCGCTGAGGCGCGGCCTGCCGATCGACACGCCGCGCGAACGACCGCCCTCACCCCGCCAAGTCGCCCGGTGGATCACCGCCACACCCTCACTACGCACCCGGCACGCCTCCGAGGGACTACGTCGGCTGTTCAAGAACTGCCCGGAACTGGACCTCACCCACGATCTGGTCCGCCAGTTCGCCTCCATGCTCGACACCCGCGACGCAGACCCGCTACCGGCCTGGCTCGAACACCTCACACACTCACGCCTCCCGCCCCTCGCCGGCCTGGCCAACGCCATCCGGGAGGACCAGAGCGCCGTCGTGCAGGGCATCACCACCCCGTTCAGCTCCGGCGTCAACGAAGGCCGCATCACCGACCTCAAACTCCAGAAACGGATCATGGCCGGCCGCGCCGGAGTCCCACTGCTCCGCCACCGCGTCATCCACATGGCCATACTCCGACGCCACTACAGATAACAGAGCGTCACCGGCGCACGGTGGCACACCCCGACTTCACGAAAATCTTGCCAGGGCCAGAGAAGTCCGTACGCCGACACCATTCGGGCCAAGAGCCATCAGACACTGCCTAGCTGGGCCAGCAGTTGGGCGAGCCCGGCCGGCACCACCGGATCCGGGCGGCCCGCCCCGCCGCGGTGGTCGTTCGTGCTCACATCCGTCACCTGTCCTTCCTTTCGCAGCTCTTCTTCCGATGCCCATCCCGAAAATGCCCAGTGAGCTTGCGCCTTAGATACGCGATTGCCTTCGAACGCAGTTTGTGCAGCTGCGGGGCCGCTATGCCGAGCGCGCCCGCGATCTCCACATCGCTCAGCCCCTTGCTCTGCAAGTCCACATCTGGCTCCGCCACCGTGCCCGCTTCCGCGCAGGGCGCGCACTCCTCTTCCGCGTCAGGCCCCGGCGCGAACTCCTCCTCCGCACCGCCACCTACCACGGGCCCGGCTCCCCGCCGGCCGCCGGACCGGAACCGGTGCCGGCACCGATGGCTGCGGGGGCGTCGGCCACCCCCGCCACCTCGATCCGCACGACGATCTCCGTGCCCACGGCCAGCTCCACCCGCACCACCGCAACCTCCAGCGGTGCGCCACCGCACTGCTTCGGCACCACGGGCTCGACGATCGCTTCACGGCTGGTGCCCGGGCGGCCGGCAGTACCGCGCCGGCACAGGTTCACCACAGCGACCAGAGCGTGCACCGCGCTCACGGCGGTCGGGACGTACCCGATCCACTCCAAGGACGGCATGTTCAGTGGTTCTCCATCTACTTGGCGGGACGCGGTCGGCGTGATCGCGCCCTCGCCCCGCAGACGAGCCCACCGCGCACTTCTCTCCCCCCCCCACAGCACCCCGATTCACCCGAGTGAGTGAATGGCGGCCCTGCCCGGCGCTCCGGCGCACGCCAGTACCCCCGACGGGCCACATGCCCGGCGCCTACGGATGAGGCTTGCCCCGACCACTGCCGGGCGGCATCTCCGGCGCGTGCCGTGCAGTGCCGTTTCGGCGGTGAACCTGACACCCCGCCTGGGTGAACCGGCTGCTCGGGCCCTGTCGCTGACGGGGCTGGGGCCGGTACAACCAGCCACATGATGATCATGATGCGCGCCGCGGTCGCGGTCGCCGCAGCCTTCGCCTTGAACCTGCCCGCCACGACCGCGTACGCCGCGGCCAGCCGTGGTGCCGCAGGTGCTGCCGATGGAGGTGGCGGTCTCCGCGCTCCCCCTCGCGGTCGAGGCACCCCCACCCTCTTTGTGATCGAGAGCCTATGTGCGCTCCGATCCGGCCCCGATGCTGGGAAGGTCAGTGGCGCGGATGCCGCCAGACCACGCGCGGCGGGCCGCCGCCCTCGCAGTGCCATGGGCGCCGCCATCACTCATGTCCATCCTCGCCACCCGAGAGGCGCGGGCGCTCGCCATGCTCGGCGACTCCGCGTCCGCGCGCACCACGCTGGCGAGCGCGGCCCGTCTGTACGAGAAGGACCGCGGCAGCCGCCCGGCACCGGACTGGCGTTCGCGTTCCGGCACCTCAAGGTCGTCCGCGTACGGCGAGCAGGGCGGTCGTGCAAGCGGTTCAGCTCGTTGGGCATACGGGGCTCGATGATTGTCCTGGCAGGTATGTGGTGCGTTCCTGGGGGGTGAGGTCGCGGTTGACGGCGCGGCAGATCTTGTGGATCGCGGCGGAGGTTTTGGGTAGGACGACATCCCACAGCCGCGCTGTCTTGTCGGTGCTGGCGGTGGCGAGGGTTTTGCCGTCGGGTCTGAACGCCACCGCATTCACCGAGTTCGTGTGTCCGGTCAGGGTTCTGAGGGTTTTGCCGGTGGTCACGTTCCACAGCCGTGCAGTGTTGGTGAAACTGGCGGTGGCGAGGGTCTTGCCGTCGGGACTGAACGCCACCGCATTCACCGAGTTCGTGTGTCCGGTCAGGGTTCTGAGGGTTTTGCCGGTGGCAGGGTCCCACAGCCGTGCAGTGTAGTCGAAACTGGCGGTGGCGAGGGTTTTGCCGTCGGGGCTGAAGGCCACCGCGAGCACCGCGTCGGTGTGTCCGGTCAGGGTGGTGCGGGTTTTGCCGGTGGCCACGTTCCACAGCCGTACGGTCTTGTCGCCGCTGGCGGTGGCGAGGGTTTTGCCGTCGGGGCTGAACGCCACCGCATTTACCGCGTCGGTGTGTCCGGTCAGGGTTCTGAGGGTTTTGCCGGTGGCAGGGTCCCACAGCCGTGCAGTGTTGTCGGTGCTGGCGGTGGCGAGGGTTTTGCCGTCGGGGCTGAAGGCCACCGCGAGCACCGCGTCGGTGTGTCCGGTCAGGGTGGTGCGGGTTTTGCCGGTGGCCACGTTCCACAGTCGCACGGTCTTGTCGTCGCTGGCGGTGGCGAGGGTTTTGCCGTCGGGGCTGAACGCCACCGCTTCTACCGAGTCGGTGTGTCCGGTCAGGGTTCTGAGGGTTTTGCCGGTGGCAGGGTCCCACAGCCGTGCAGTGTTGTCGGTGCTGGCGGTGGCGAGGGTTTTGCCGTCGGGGCTGAATGCCGCCGAAAGTACCGAGTCGGTGTGCCCGATTAGGGTTTTACCGGTGGTCAGGTCCCACAGTCGCACGGTCTTGTCGTCGCTGGCGGTGGCGAGGGTGCGGCCGTCAGGACTGAAAGCTGACGAATATATCAAGTCGGTGTGTCCGATTAGGGTTGTGCGGGGCACGCCAGTGGCCGCGTCCCACAGCTTTTCCGTGTGGTCCTTGCTACCGGTGGCGAGGGTTTTGCCGTCGGGGCTGAACGTCACCGCATTTACCGCGTTATTATGTCCGGTCAGGGTTCTGCGGGTTTTGCCGGTGGTCAGGTCCCACAGCCGCGCAGTGTTGTCGTCGCTGCTGGTAGCGAGGATTCGGCCGTCAGGACTGAACGCCACCCCAAATACCCAGCCAGTGTGTCCGGTCAGGGTGGTGTGGGTTTTGCCGGTGGCCACGTTCCACAGTCGCACGGTCTCGTCGTCGCTGGCGGTGGCGAGGGTTTTGCCGTCGGGGCTGAACGCCACCGCTTCCACCCAGCCAGTGTGTCCGGTCAGGGTTCTGAGGGTTTTGCCGGTGGCAGGGTCCCACAGCCGTGCAGTGTTGTCGGTGCTGGCGGTGGCGAGGGTTTTGCCGTCGGGGCTGAAGGCCACCGCGAGCACCGCGTCGGTGTGTCCGGTCAGGGTGGTGCGGGTTTTGCCGGTGGCCGGGTCCCACAGCCGTACGGTCTTGTCGTCGCTGGCGGTGGCGAGGGTTTTGCCGTCGGGGCTGAACGTCACCGCATTTACCGCGTCGGTGTGTCCGGTCAGGGTGGTGCGGGTTTTGCCGGTGGCCGGGTCCCACAGCCGTACGGTCTTGTCGTCGCTGCCGGTGGCGAGGGTGCGGCCATCAGGACTGAACGCCACCGAAAGCACCGAGGCGGTGTGACCAGACAATCGCTTGTGTAGCGGGAGGGATGCGGCGTTTTGTATAATCTGGCCTGATTCGGGTGTGGGGCTGGTGCGGTATGCCTGGACGGCCAGCAGTGAGGCTAGTTCGGGGTTCACGCTGATGAGGTTGCTGGACTGGGCGGCGAGCTGTCGCGACAAGGCTGCATCGCGCTCGGCTTCGACTGCCCGCCACTGCCAGAAGGCTCCACCGGCGGCGATGAGTGCAAGGACGAGGAGGGCGGCCAGGACTGTGTTGAGGCGTCTGCTGCGCCGGATGCCAGCTAGCTGGTGTTCCTTGCTGGCGGTGAGGTAGTCCTTGATGTCGGCCGGCAGGCGGCGTTGTTGTGCCAAGTCGGCGCCCTGAACGAGGGCTGTTCCCGCGAGCAGGTCTCCAGCGTCCGTCGTCTCGGCCCAGCGGTCGTGCCGTGTGCGGGCGTCGTCGAGCCATTCCTTGAATTGGTGGTCTTCGCTGACCCACTTGCGCAGGGTGCCCCAGTCGCGGATGAGTGCGTCGTGGATGAGCTCGGCTACCGGCTGTGCGGGAGGGGCGTCGTGGACCAGGGAGACCTGGGGTGTGTGGGTGGTGATGATGCGGTGGCGGGTGAGGGCGGCTAGCACCTCGTCGATCCGTGTGCGGCTGTCGGGTCGGTCGCTGACGTCGGCTGCCAGTTCGCGCAGATCCTGTAGGGGGACCCGCTGGCGGATGGCGGGGATGTTGTGGCGGGGGTCTTCGGACCGGACCAGTGAGGTGAGAATGCGCTGGGCGACGGGCAGGCCGCCGGGCGGCAGTTTGTTGAGTGCGGAGTCGCACCAGGTGGTCAGGCTGCCGGTGACGCCGCCGATGCGCCGGTAGGCGTCGTGGGTGAGGAAGCCCTCGTGGCGTCGCTGCCACAGCTGGTCGAGGGTCAGTTCGAGCATGGGAAGGACGGTGACCGGCGCCCGGCGGGTCGTCGTTCCGTCGGGTGTGCTGGCCAGCACGGCGCCGATGATGCGTTCGGGCAGGCCCTGTTCGAAGTGTGCGCCGGCTTTCAGGGCGGGCAGGGTGATGATGTCGTGCAGGTCGTCCTGGCTGAGCGTGCTCGGGACGTTGAGCAGGCCCGGCATCGCCGCTTCGAGCAGTTCGGGGGCAAGGGCGGCCTGCTGGGGGTAGAAGTCGTCGCGCATGATCATGATCACGTGGAGTGCGGCGAGTGACGTGATCGCGGCGGTGATCTGATCGGTGGCAGCCAGGCGGCGCTCCTGCTCCCGGCTGGTGAAGCCTTCCGCGAGGAGTTCCTCGTACTGGTCGATGACCAGTACGACGCGCTGGTGGCCGGGTTCGGCTGCCAGCCTGCGTGTCACGGCTTCGGCGATCCCGAGGCTGTCGGCGCCGGGCAGTCCGGCGCGTTCGAGCTCGGCCAACAGGTCCTGCCGTGGACGGGTGACGATGGGCAGCCAGCGGTCACTGCCTGGCAGCTCGCAGGCTGCCAGCGAGGGCAGCACGCCCGCCTGGACCAGCGACGACTTGCCCGAGCCGGAGGGGCCGAGCAGCAGTATCACTCGCTGCTGCTCGGCGAGGTTGTCCAGGACCTGCCGGACGGCGTCCTTGCGGCCCTCGAACCACTGGGCGTGTTCCGCGGTGAACGGCTCCAGTCCCCGGTAGGGGTATACGTTCTGCTCGGTAAGCTCTGGCCAGATCTCCCGCAGTACCTGGGTGGGGGTGGCGTACGCGATCCCTTGTCCCTTGCCGAACATGTCGGGGGCGGCGATTTCGGTGAGCATGCCGATGACCAGGCCGGTCACCTCGTCGACGACCGGTCCGCCGCTGAACCCGGTGGTGAGGTCATTGGCTTCGGTCAGCTGCAGGTGAGCGCCTCGGCCCTTGGTCGCGGGCAGTATGCCGCCAGCTTTGCCGTATCCGAAGTGGCCGCCGACGGGGGCTTGGGTTGGGAACCCGTAGGACTGCACCCCGTGGGCCCGGGAGCCTGCCGCAGAGCCCAGGGCCAACGGCGTGACGCTCCCGGTGACGCCGTCGCTAGTGCTCAGGCGTATGACGGCCACGTCCTCGTCCTCGGGGGCGCTCCACGCTTCCGTCAGGACCAGGCCCTCGACCTCGGGTGCGCTGTCCAGGCGCGGGAAGGCCAGCCGCAGACTGTCACCGGGCCCGGCTCCGGCGGCGCGTACGACGTGCGCGCACGTCATCAGGACGCCCTCGGCGACGAGGAAGCCGGCACCGGCCACCTGGTCTTCCGGTCCGAGGATCTGGGCCACGGCCAGGAAGAGTCCCGCTTGGTCAGAGTCCTGGGCGCCGTGGTCTCCGTCCGGGGGCGTGCCGGTGATGTCCATGGGGTCACCCCGGCTGGTTGGCTGCGTCGGGGCGGCCGGGCGCGTCCTTCTTCCACGTCATGGTGACCTTCAAATGACAGTTGGCACTGCTCTTGGTGATCACGGCTCCGGCCTCGACCGCGAGGTCGACACCGAACTCGACCGTGATCGCATCAGGGCTGGCCTTGCGGAGCTGGTCGAGTGTGGCGTGCGCCGCTTCAGTGATCGGGCTCAGAGCCTCTTGGAGAGTTGCTGGCAGGTCATGAATGGCATCGCTGACGCGGCCTGCCTTCACCGGACCGGTCGGCGCAGCCGGAGCCTCGATCAAGAGGGAGCCCCCGCCTCCCAGCGGAATCCGAGCCAGTTGTGTCAAGGCTCCTCCTGGCATGTTCACCCGGTCTCGCAGCCTCCGCGCCCTCTCTCAGCATGACACCGGAGCGTGTGGTCCGCTGCCTGGCACAGGGCGCGAGATTCGGCGACAGCTCAGATGTCGTCGGTCACATGACCTGACCAGTCGTCACGCTCCTGACCGGGGGCTGTGGCAGATTAGCTGAGCGGTTGATGCTGCGCTTGGTTCACTGAATCTACGCGAGGCCTGCGCTCGTGATGAGCGACGTGTGATTTGCAGTGGGTGGCGACAGGTTCTTCCACTGTGAGGGGCATCGTTGCTGGTGGTGCGGCTGGGTGAGGTGAAGATCGGTGTCGTTTGTTGGTGAAGATCGGCGTCGTTTTCCACAGAAGTGTTGAATCGTTCACCGGTATGCGACACGTGTGTGCACCGGCTGACCAGGCTGATGACCTGCGGTCGGTGTGGATCTTGGGGTGGCCGCGGTGAAGGAACCTGTCCTGGGGCCTTCCCCCGTGGTGGTGGACACGCTTCGTCTATCACGCGGCGAGTGTGAGCTTAGCTGCGTGGTGTCGGCGTTCGTATTCGTTGGGGGCTGAGGTGGCCGTTGGCGGAGTGCCGGCGGCGGGTGTTGTAGCGGGTCAGCCAGGCGAAAACGGTTCTGCGGCAGATGCCGGCGTCGCCGTAGTCTCGGCCGCCCTGGAGGGTCTCGCGTTTGAGGGAAGCGTGGAAGCTTTCGCAGGCCGCGTTGTCGGCGCTGGACCCGACCGCGCCCATCGACCGGGCGGCCTTCAACTGGTCGCAGAGACCTGCGAAGGCCCGAGAGCCGTATTGCGCCCCGTGATCGGAGTGAAATATGTTCTGGGGCTCTCGTCCCTGGCTGTGGGCGCTCTGGGGGCAGCCCTCACGATGCCGCACGCTGTCCCGGCCGGCACCCTGCCCGCTGCCACCGCCACGTTCACTGTGCGGGCGAAGCCGGACTGCCGTCTTGGGCCGAACCGCCTGGACCGATTTCATTCCTGCGCGCAGAGCGAAGGAATCCTGGTGATCCAGGACAAGAAGAAGGTCGTCGGCCGTGCCGTCCTGGACATGACCGAGCAGTACGACCTGTCCGCGACGAAGGCCGAATTCACGCAGCAGGTCACCTTCAAGGTGAAGACCGTGGAGAAGCTGGCCAAGGGCGTCAGGCTCACCCTGTCCACGGCGTGCGGCGGTACCTGCTAGGCAGCGGTGCAGGTACCGGCCCTGATGGTGGAGGTCGGCAGGGAGGCGACAGGCACGATCACCTACCGGGACTTCACGGCCAAGCGGAACACCACCGCCGCCACCCACACCGTGACCGCAACCTCAGCTGTGGCCACCCCGGGCAGGGCGACGTGGAAATCCGCGGCGTTCCGCTGCGACAAGGAGATCGGGACTACGGCCGGCTGCGTGTTCCCCGCCGCGGCCCCGACCCCACCAGCATGAGTCAGGTGCTGTGGGTCGGTGGCGGCTTTCTCTTCGTCAGAGCGGAGTGAGGGGACTCGAGGACGTTCAGTTGCACCCTGATGGTGTCCGCGACCTCAGCGCAAGGGGCGGCTCCTGCCGGGACTGCCGACCGCGTTGCCCTGCTTGTCGGATGAGTGCTGAAGCCGTGGGGGTTGCGTCCCATGCGCGGTGGTCGGGGCCGTGACGGTGTTCTCACCTGGGCGTTGTTCGGGGTGTCGGGGAGTGCGTCGGAGCTGTTGCTGTCGCGGTCTTCGGGTACCTCGCCGTGGGCTTGCCGGGATGAGGCCGGGAACGATCAGTGGGACGGTGCTGCGGCCACGGCGGGAAGGAACGGATGAAGGATGATGGGCACTGACTGGCGTGAGCGGTCCGTGGTCGTGACCGGCGCGACGCGTGGGATCGGCCGGGGTATCGCGGAGGTGTTCGCCCGACGCGGGGCGGCCGTGGTGGTCACCAGCCGCAATGAGGCAGTCGCCTGTAAGGTCGCCGACGAGATCGCCGACGCTACCAGGGGCCGGGTGCTCGGCCTGGGTGTGGATCTGCGGGACCCGGAGGCGATCGAGGCGCTGGCCGCCGCGGCCCAACGCCGCCACGGGCATGTCGACGTGGTGTGCGCGAACGCGGGGATCTTCCCGGAGAAGCCCCTGCACGAGATGACGGCCCAGGACGTGGACGAGGCGCTGGCGGTTAACCTGCGCGGCTCGGTCCTGACCGTGAAGGCGTTCCTGCCGGCGATGGAGCGTGCCGGGCACGGCCGCATCGTGCTGACCTCCTCCATCACCGGCCCCACCACCGGGTACGCGGGCTGGACCCACTACGGGGCCAGCAAAGCCGGGCAGCTCGGCCTCCTGCGGGGCGCCGCCCTGGAGCTGGCACCCGCAGGCATTACGGTCAACGCTGTCCTGCCCGGCAACATCCGAACTGAAGGCCTCACCGGCTTGGGGGAGGAGTACCTGCGGCGCATGGTCGCGGCGATCCCGCTCGGCCGGCTGGGCGAGAGTGCCGACGTCGCCCACGCCGTCCTCTTTCCCGCGTCCGACGAAGCCGCGTTCATCACCGGCCAGACCCTCACCGTTGACGGTGGTATTGGACGGTGTTCATCTGCTGGGTGGACGACCGCCTCGACCACCACGACATCGGTGCGGTCCCCGGTGAGCTGGAACGGTTCACCGCCCCACTCCGCGACGCCTTCACGTCCGTCGGAAGGACCCGGCCCGTGGCTACCGGCGACGCGGGCCTGGCGGCGGCGGTTCTGGCGGGGTTGTGGGAGCGGACCGCCGCGGGGATGCCAGAGAGTTGGCGCAGGCGGTTCGTTGACGACTACACCGATTTCCTCGACGCGTGCGAGGAGGAGATGGCGGTGCGACGTTCCGGCGCCCGGCTGTCCCTGACCGACTACATCGGGCTGCGGCGCCGCACCATCACCCTGCTGCCCATGCTCAACGTCCTGGAACGCACCGGCCACACGCTCTTGGTGGAGCACCCGCAGGTCGACGACCAGGTACGCGAGCTGCGTTGGACCTTGGCCGACGTAGTCGGCTGGGCCAACGACCTCGCCTCCCATACCCATGACGAGGCCGCCAGCCAGGACAGCCTGCTGTCCCTGATCGCACGGCGTGATGCCTGCACACCCGCTGAGGCCGCCGCCCGGGCAACCGTGATGATGGAGCGGCGCCGCGCCGAGTTCACCGCACCGCCCAGGCGCTGCGCCCAGCATCCCGCTGCCCACCGGTTGGGCCGGTACGTGGACCTGGTGGAGAGGTTCATGGCGGCGACCCTGCACTGGCTTGCCGTCACCAGCCGCTTCGCCCCCATCCCCGGACCAACCGGCCCGGCGACGGCGACGGAGCCTGTCGCATCAGGGCCGGGCGCCGAGGCAGAGGTCCGGCGCGCAATGCGTTGAGACGGGGTCAGAACCGGTTCTGCTCGCCGGTCGTGATGGTGATCGGCGCGGGCGTAGGTGCCGCGGCGGCTCCCGGGATGCGCATGCGGTGCTGGTTCCCGACGGCCCCGTCTGCGCCTCCGCTGTGTGCTCCGCACCTCGTCGAGGCTGACGCCGGGGACCGGGCGCGGCAGCTCGGCTGACGGCGCTTGTCGAAAATGCCCACCTCTGCTCAGGGGCAGGGCAGACGCGCTCAGTGGAGCTCCACCAATGGCGTGCCCGGAAGGAGGATTGGTGATCCACCGCCGGATGGGATCGGGTGGGTGCCGGGGGTGACGATGATGCCCTGGGCCGTTGTCAGGGGTGGTCGGACAGATCGTGACCCGTGACGGCGCGGGCATAGGCACACAGGGCGGTGATCACTTCGGTGCGGGGGCGGCGGCCCGCGAGGACTTCCATCTGGTATCCGTCCTCCATGGCGACGAAGTTGGCGGCGAGCAGGCGGGGAGGGTCTTGGAGGACGAAATGGCCTTGGGCCTGCCCGAGGACCAGGATGCTTGAGTAGACCGCGATCTGGCGTTCCGTCAGCGCGCTGTCGAGCGCGGCGGCCCTGGCGTCACGCAGGCAGCGCGGCCAGTACTCGAAGAGCAATCGGGTCAGCACGTCGTCGGGTCCGCTGGCGACGCCGCCTGCGATGCAGGCCCGGAGCTGGTCGCGCGCGTCGGCGAAGCGGTTCGCGGTCTGCTCGCGCTCCTGGCTGTAGCGCTCGATGGCCTGTTGGTAGGTCTCGTGGACCAAAGCGTCCAGGTCTCCGTAGTAGAGCACCGCGGCGGGTGTGACCCCGGCCTCCTCGGCGATGTCGCGCAGACGCAGGCCCTCCAGCCCGCGCACCATCAAGGCGCGCTGCACCGCCCTGCCCAGCTCGGCCCGACGGGCCTCCTTGCCGTTTCCCTTCCTGGCCGCCATGCCCAGCTCCCTCCTCGGATCAGTTGTACTGAAATTTAACAGTACCCCGCAGGCCCTTGACCGCGCGGAGTGCTATCTCTTAAATCTGCGTTTAACAAAACTTCGGGAACCAGGAGCCGCCATGACCCACCCGACCGACGCCGAGGCCAGAGCCGGGGCCCCGCCCGCGCCCGTGGGCAAAGGGCTGCGCACAGGCTCTGTAGGCCTGCTCGCCGCCGTCACGCTCGGCCTGTCCTCGGTCGCCCCGGCATACAGCATCGCCGTCACCCTCGGCTTCGTGACATTGACTGTCGGAGACCTCGCCCCGGCCGCCCTGCTGCTGGGATTCCTGCCGATCCTTCTCACCGCGTTCGCCTTCCGCGAGCTCAACCGGGCGATGCCCGACTGCGGCACCACCTTCGTGTGGACCACGCGTGCTTTCGGGCCGGTGACCGGCTGGCTCACCGGAGGATGGGTGGTGCAGAGCGCCACGCTCATCGCGATGACGGCCCTCTCCCGGGTCGGCGCCGGCTACCTGCTGCACCTGCTGGGTCTGCACTCCCTGGCGGAGAGCAGGACGGCCGTGACGGTCTGCGCCGTCCTGCTGCTGGCCGCCGTCACGGCGGTCGCCTACCGGGGCCTGCAGCTCGCGGCCTCCGTCCAGTACGTGCTGCTCGGCCTTCAGCTGCTCGCCCTGCTCGGCTTCGGCGCGGCAGCCTTCGGTCGCCACGGGGCGTCCACCCCGTCCCTGGCCTGGCTCAACCCCCTCGCCTTCGGCGGTTTCGGCTCGTTCGCCGAGGCGGTACTGCTGTGCCTGTTCATCTACTGGGGCTGGGACGCGCTAATCACCGCGAACGAGGAGACCCGTGACGGGGACCGCGTCTCCGGCCAGGCCGCCGTCATATCGACCGTCGTGCTCCTGGGGACCTACCTCTTCACCGCCTTCGCGGCGATCAGCTTCGCCGGCACCGGCACCGACGGCATCGGCCTGGGCAATCCCGACAACGCCTCCGACATCCTGACCACCCTCGCCCCGCCGGTCCTCGGCGCCGCCCTCGCCAAGGTGATGCAGCTCGCCGTCTGCGTCTCGGCCGTTTCAGCCCTGCTCACCTGCCTCGTCGGCAGCTCACGCAGCACCCTGTCCATGGCCGCCCACAAAGCCCTGCCCCAGGCCTTCACCCGCATCCACCCCCGACACAGCACACCCGCCTTCGGAACCCTCTTCTTCGGAGCGGCGGCGGCCTGCCTGCTCGTCGTGCTCGCCCTCGTCTCCGGCGACTTCCTCGGCGACGCCATACTCTGCGTCGGACTCCTCATCGCCTGCTACTACGGCACCACCGCGCTGGCCTGCGTCTGGTACTTCCGCCGACGGCTCCTCGACTCCCCGCGCGACCTGCTCCTGCGGGGCCTGCTCCCCCTGCTGGGCGGCTTGCTGATGCTGGCGGCCTTCACCCGCAGCGCTCACGACATGTACGACCCGGCCTACGGCAGCACCTCCTTCCACGGCGTCGGCGGGGTCTTCCTCCTCGGTGCAGGCTCCATCGCCACCGGCGCCCTGGCCCTGCTCATCGTCCGCACCCGTTTCCACCACTTCTTCTGCGACGGCCGCACCTCGGTCGCCGGGCTCACCATCACCAAGGACTGACAACCCCCATGCGCACACTCGCCGTCGCCGCCCTACAGACCACGCCCGTCCCCCACGACCTGGAAGCGAGCTGGCAGCGCTTCGCCAGCCAAGTCCGCGCCACACGCGACCACTTCCCCCACGTCCAACTCGTCGTCGTCCCTGAGCTGCTGCTCGCCGCGGAGGGGCCGCTGCTGGGCCCGGCCCCCGACGGCTGGATGGAACACGCCGCCGTTACGATTCCCGGCCCGCTCACCGACCGGATCTGCTCCCTCGCCACGGAGACCGGACTGTGGCTTGTCCCGGGAAGCCTCTACGAGCGCGCCGAGGACGGTCACCTCTACAACACCGCACTCGCCGTCTCACCAGAGGGTGAAATCGTCGCCCGCTACCGCAAGGTCTTCCCCTGGCAGCCGTACGAAAAGACCACCCCCGGAGACGAGTTCACCGTCTTCGACATCCCCGGCGCCGGTCGGGCGGGCCTGGCCATCTGCTACGACGGCTCCTTCCCGGAAACCGTCCGCCAGCTCGCCTGGATGGGAGCGGAAATCATCATCCAGCCCACCCTGACCCCCACCCGCGACCGGGAAATGGAACTCATCTGCGCTCGCGCCAACGCCTGGACCAACCAGGTCTACGTCATCAACGTCAACGCCGCCGACCCCGCCGGAGTCGGCACCAGCGCCGTCGTCGACCCCGAAGGCATCGTCCGCCAGCAGGCCGGCCCCGGCGAGGAGATCCTCGTCGACGTACTCGACCTCGACACCGTCACCAGAGTGCGCCGCTACGGCTCCGCCGGAATCAACCGACCCTGGAGCCAACTCGCCCGATACGGAGAATCGGTAGAACTCCCGATGTACGGCGGAGCAACCTTTCACACACCGGACTGGCTCAAGGGCAAGACCGCGTAGCCATCCCAGTCCGGACAAGAGCCCCCGCCGTCACCACACCCGGCGGCCATCCGGCCGCCGGGCACACCCACCAGCCGCCGTCCGAGGGTGGACCACCGCAACCAAGTGAGCACGATGATCACTTCCCTCGGGCGGCTTCTTCGGGACGGCCAGCTCAACCTCCCCCAGTCTGTACTCGAACGCTCTCGCCGCCCGGGTCGTTCGATGGGCTCGCTCGCCCGTGCCCTGGAAACCTTCTTCACCAGTCGCGGTCTGGCCATGGCCACCGACCAGGCCGAGTGGCTCGCAGCCGGCCGCCGACAACGCCGGGTCCTCGCGGTCCCCGGCTCCCTGCTACCTTCGGTGGAGGCCTTCTCCGACTTCATGATCCGCTCGCGTGAGCGATCCCGGCGTGCCGGAACGCTGCCCCCGCACCGACAGCACCATCGAAGCCGCACTGGCCATCGTGCGTGACCTCGCTCTGTTTCTCGCCGGCGAGCGCGGCACTGAGGACTTGGCACTGACCGACGTGCACGATCTCGAAGCTTTCCTAGCCAGCTCGCCCAAGGCCCGATAGCGTCGGCTGGTCGTGCTCGGACAGTTCTTCCGCTTCGCGCGATCGCGGAAGATCGTCCTCGTCGATCCCGCCCGTGGTCTGACCGCCCGAGGACCGAGTGGCTTCACCGGCACGACGCTGACGCTTGACCAGCAACGTCTGCTGTTCCGCCGCTGGACAACGGATCCAGCCGTCCACCCGCACGAGGCTCTGCTGGGCATGCTCGCCCTGTTGCACGGCGCCTCAAGCCGCGAGGTCAAAATGATCCAGGGCGTTGACCTCGACGCGCCCGAACCGCTCGGCTCGGCGACCGTCCGCATCCGGTTCCTTTGGATCCGCCGTCTTGGGCGGCAGTGGAACGCTGCCTGGCCCACCGCGAAGAACAGAAGACGGAGAACCCGCATGTGGTGGTCACCCGCCGGACGAAGTCCGGCCGGGGGCCGGCGTCCACCGCCTATGTCAGTCACGTCCTCGACGCTTCCGACTTCCCACCGCGCATGATCCGCTGCACTCGACTGCTCGACCTGGTCAACACTATGGACCCCAAGCTCGTCGCCGCCGCCTTCGGCATGGACCCCGAGGCCACCATGATCTATCTGTCCGACCGCATTGATGAGACCCGCTTGGCAGAGTGGGCGGCGGCCAACGACTGATCTCTGGTCAGAGTTCGTACGGATAGAGAGCGATCTTCTCGCGCTCTATGAAGAGCTCGACCCACGTGCCGGCAACACCTTCGGGCAGCGGATCGGCAAGGTCCAGCAGAATCTGCGAGCCATCGAAGTCCAGCACGGCGGCGCCGTCCACCGTGAGGGCCAGCCGACCGCGCAGGACAACGCAGTGCCCGCCAGGTCGGACTCCTGGTCCGACGTCGACAGCCGGTTTCGCGTTCCGCCCCCAGGCGATGTCCTCATCGATCGTCCACTCAACGTGGTACGTGCCAGGCTTCGCGGCTTGGTCACCGCACCAGCGGACTGCTGTCCCGCCGAACGGCGTCCGGACCTGGGCCAGCCAGGGGCTCCAGGGAAACTTTGCGACCTTCACCAGTTCGACCAGCATCGTTCGATCATGCAGCATCCGCGTTCCTGCCGGAACCCGTGAAGTTTCGGCGCTGCTGGCACAGGTTCGCCGGAACGTGTGCGCTTTGGAGAAGGATTCGTTCGAGGCGATCGCCACGCTGTTCTTTTCCTCCCGCTCGGTCAGAACCTGGAAGAGGAGTTCGGCGCCGCGGCGGTCGAGTTCCATGTGTTGGGTCGGGGACGGGACGCCGTGCACCGTTTCCGGTGTCGGTTTCCCCGTCCCCGCCCGCCGAACCGGACGTGCCCGTTGGCCGAGCATCCGGCTCTCCACGTGATCCGATGTGTCAGGCGAGGTATTCGCTGACCTGACCGACGAAGGCCACATCGTCGTGGTTCGTCCGGCGGAAGCGTGCTCCGTCGGGATCGACCTCGTCGATGTTGTATGGCGTGCTGATCTGCGCTCCGCGGAACTGGTAGCGCTGGACCTTCATCTTCGCCGGGTTGTAGAGGACGATCCCGCCCTCGGTGATGCGGTCGGTCCCGTAATAGCGGCGCCGCAGCTGTTTCCAGGTCAGGTGGGGATGCTTGTGGCGAATCCAGAGAAGCAACCTCCACCACGCGTACCAGCCGAGGTAGGAGAACGTTCTCTTGGATGCGCCGTAGCGGAAATAGGCAGCCCAGCCCCGAAGGACCGGATTGACCGTCCGCAACACCTCCTCCAACGAGAGCGAGGTCGTGCTTCGCCCCGTGGGCGGGCTTGGACGGGATGGTGAGCACGACGCGACGGCCGTCGCCGAAGGGCCTTCGCTGGATGTGGAAGCCCAGGAAGACGAAGCCGTCGTCGATGTGGGTGATGTGGGTCTTCTCGACCGAGAGAGTCATCTTCAGCTTGCGGGCCAGCAGCTCACCGATCTCCGCCTTGAGTGTCTCGGCCTCGGACTTGGTGCCGTGCACGAGCACGACGAAGTCGTCGGCGTATCGCACCAGACGGTAGTTCGGCAGCCCTTTGCGCCGTCGGGCTTGCCGACGTGCTCCGGGGTTCATCTCGGTGTTCCAGATCCGCGAGAAATACCGGTCCAGAACGGAGAGATAGACGTTGGCCAGTAGCGGAGAGGCGACTCCTCCTTGCGGAGTGCCCGTGAGGGTCTCCGCGAATCCACCGTGCAGCTCGACGACTCCGGCCCGCAGAAACGCGCTGACCAGCCGCAGGACCTTGCGGTCTTTGATGCGCTCGGCCACCAGGTCCATCAGGACATGATGGTCGACGTTGTCGAAGCAAGCTTTGATGTCGCCCTCGACGACCCAGTCGTAGGTCGACGGCTTGCGGGTGAAGCGGTGGATCTCGGCGATGGCATCCTGAGCCCGACGACCGGGCCGATACCTGTAGCTCGACGGGTAGAAATCGGCCTCGAAGATCGGCTCCAGGACCAGCTTGAGCGCCATCTGTGCGACGCGGTCCCGCAGAGTCGGGATACCCAGGTAACGGACCTTGCCGTTCTTCTTGGGAATCACCGCCTGCTTGACCGGCAGCGCAGTGAAGGACCCGTCCTTGAGGGAGGAGCGAAGCTCCTCCAGGAACGGAATCACTCCACGACGTTCCTCGATGTGAAAGCGGGTGACCGCGTCCACACCTGCTGTCCTGGCACCCCGGTTGCCAGACACCCGCTCCCAGGCCACTACCAGCGTGGCCCGGTCGCAGATCAAGTTGAATACATCATTGAACCGGCGGTCCGGCTCGTTCCTTGCCCATCGGTGCAGCTTGATTTGGTGATCGAGTACCCGTCGCTCGGCCGTCATACTGCCCGGCCAAAGCGGCGGTGCGTCGTTGTTCAACAACGTTCCTCCCCGACAGCAGTCCTGCTGCTATCACGCTGTCGCCCTTTGTCGGCGTACTCCTCTGGGTGGCCCTGGCAAGATTTTCGTGAAGCTGGGGTGTGCCACCGTGCGCCGGTGACGCTCCGTCATGGGTAGTGGCGTCGGAGTGTGGCCATGTGGATG